>CAZIAG010000022.1:0-16984 GCA_964537375.1 uncultured Roseivirgaceae bacterium | reverse complement strand
TGGTTGCGAGTCGACAAGCGCTACTTTTTGATACACCTTCATATCGGGGAGGCGCGCACCCATTGCGAACAGGAGCACACACCCGCCCAGAAGCCCGCCGAGGGAAACGATTACCGCGGAAAACAGGTCGCCTGCCGGTACCAGGTCAAAGTCAAACGCATTGTTATCGATCATAATGAGCACCAGGGATCCGAACATCAGCACAATGCCCGAAATGCCTGCTATCCCGAATCCGGGAATGACAAAAATCTCGAGAGCGATCAAGATTACCCCAACCAAAAATGCAATGATCTCCCAATTCTCGGCAAGGCCGTTAAGGTAATAGGGAATCAAATAGACGATGAGCGCAACCAGAGCCGCGAGACCGGCGAAACCGAAGCCGGGTGTTTGCAGTTCAAAATAAATACCGGCTACGATGACGAGGATCAGCAGACCGCTGATGAATGGGTTCAGCACCCACGCGATTATTCTCTCGGCCTGACTAAGTTCGAATCGGTATTGTATCGCATCAGGCATACCGTAGTGACTGAGAATATCATTGATCGACTCAAACTTCCCCTCACAATATCCGTTGGCAATGGCTTCCGACGTTGAGAAAGTGAGTATCTTGCCTATTTCTTTTACGCCTGGCACCTCAACATCTTCGTCGACCATGCCCTCGGCGATCTTCGGGTCACGGCCGTTTTCCTCAGCGGTTGATCGCATAATCGATCTCATGTATGACTGGTATTTATCCGGCGCTTTGTCACCGGTGGCGTCCACCACGGTTGCGGCGCCAATGGTTGCCCCAGGGGCCATGTAGATACTATCGCACGCAATCGAGATCAGGGCCCCGGCAGAAGCCGCATCCGAATTTATAAAGACCCATACCGGTTTGTCGAAATGCATAATATTATCGACGGTCTCCTTGGCGTCAGTCAGGATTCCGCCATATGTATCCATTTCAATAATCACGAGGTCAGCTTCCGTCTCACGAGCGTGTTTCAAAGCGAGATCAACATACCGTGTTGTACGTGGATCGATTTCGCTTTTAATTTCCATGATCATTACCCGTTGTTGGGCGAACGTGTTTGTCAGGAAAAGAAATCCGAACGCAACGAGCAATATTTTTTTCATACCTTACCGCCTAATCCCCCAATATAACAAAATTCGCGGAGCATCTGCTGAAAATTTACCGGTGAGCAGGATTGAATCTTTTTTAAGCGAAAGACTCGATGGTATTATCTGGACGACGTTGGCTGACGTGGAACACCAACGGCTGTTCATTGAATGCCGGTTTGCCGAACAGCGGCGTGTCTCTTTCAACTGCCTATCCATCAACGACAAAACATGGCTTTGGAGAGACGTGACCCTTGAGGAACCCTGGTGGGTCACACTGGCCGCCGTTTCCGGAGAGGTGTTACTTTTTACGGCCTATCACGATACGGCCAATCCCGACCAAAAGAGCGTTTTGGCATATGACATCGGCCGAAGGGAGATGCGCTGGTTCAAGAATCATTTTGCCATCGATTCGGTAAACAAGGGTGTGGTGTCGGGAACGGATACCCGAACCGGGTTTCAGGAGATGTTCCTGAAGCTGGACACAGGCGAGGAGATAACTCCTGCAGCAATTCCGACCAATGAACAGAATATTGAACTCGTCCGCCCGTTTCAGTATCATGAAGGAACCCGGGACTTCGAGACGGTGCATAGGTTTCTTGAAAAAAAATGCGGGATTCTGGCGGTGAAAACCATCGAATACAGGGAATATGAGTCGTTCGTCATCGTTTCTGCATTTGAGGGCGAAACCGATTTGGCTAATTATTTGATTGTTGTTAGCTCGGAAGGTAAAATCCTGATGCGAGAGACTCTGGGCGAAAGATTAAAAGGATTGGCTCTTGATTCTTTTTTCATCATGTCAGGTTACTTAATTTTCGTAAAAAATAAGACCGAACTGGTTATCTGGAGGTTTGTATGATAAACGCATTGATTATTGTGGGCTTGTTGTCGGCCATGCCAGCGCCAACGGATTCCATTGGGGTGGAAACCATCAATGGAAAGTTATTTGTTATCCATAAGGTAGATGAAAAAGAAACCCTCTATGCCATTTCGCGGCGTTATGGCACTACCGTGGAAGAGGTGGTCAAATACAATCCGGGTTCGGACCAGGGACTTGAGATTGGCCGGATATTAAAGGTTCCCTTTGCTCCTAAACCCACGGTACCTCAGAGTTCAGGCAATGTGCATGTAGTAGCCGCGGGGGAAACTCTGTTCAGCATTTCCAGGAAATATGGGGCGACTGTCGATGATATACGTCGATGGAATAAACTGACATCTGACGAAATATCAATCGGCCAGCAGCTGGTTATCACACAAGGCAAAACAATTGCCCGGCAAGTCAATCTCCCGGCACCAGACCAATCTTCGGCGGAAGGGTTCCACAGGGTGGCGCCACAGGAGACTCTTTATTCATTGGCCCGTCAATACGGCGTAACCGTTGCGCAGCTGAAGGAGTGGAATAGCCTGGAAAGCGCAGATCTCCAGATTGGCCAGGTGATTCGGGTTGTCGCGCCGGCAAATGCAACTGCAAAACAAGAGGACACGGCGACTGAGACAAACACGCAAATGGTCGCCGTGAAGGCAGAGGAGTCGAAACCAAAGGATGAGACGACAACAAAAGAAACTGAAAAACAAACCGTTGTTCAACCTCATACGATCAGGATTTCCGAATCTGTTAAGAATGGCTCGGAAACTGTTGAGTCTGGTGTCGCGGAATTGATTGAAGGAACGGAGGGAAACAGGAAATATCTGGCGTTGCACCGTACGGCGCCGATTGGATCAATCCTCAAGGTGAGAAATGAGATGAACAATCGCGAGGTCTTCGTACGAGTCATGGGGAAATTGCCCGATACCGCGCTTACCGACAAAGTTCTCATTCGGATATCGAAATCTGCATACGATCGCCTTGGAGCAATTGATCAACGCTTTCGCGTCCAAGTCACCTACTACAAATAGCTGAGTTGTGCTCCGAGCGTCCTTGGTCGCATTGGTCTTGATGCCTTTTGCCACCGCGCATGCGCAGGAGATCAATCTCGTGCCCAATCCGGGATTTGAGGAGTTTTTGTTTTGCCCTGGTAGTCACAGTACACGACCTCACGAATTTGGTGCAACGCATTGGCGATCCGCCTCGACGTTGGGGACCCCCGATCATTTTCACGCCTGTAGCAGTGGCGAGGCTGATGTTCCGCATAATTGGGCGGGCGTCTCAGATGCATACACCGGTCAGGGCTATGCTGGTATTTATATGTGGATGGCTACTCAGAATTATCGAGAGTATCTTCAGTGCCAGCTAACGGAACCATTGATTGCGGACTCGTTATACTACATCAGGTTTCGGTACAAGCTTTCGTCGTACTCCAAGTACGCAATTGATCGGATTGGGTTGCTGCTCACAGACAACCCGGTGTCTGTTAAACACGATAAACCAATCGTCTTGATTCCCACGTTCGCCGTTGTACAGGATTCCGCGCTGACACCACAAACGGGACTATGGGAAGAGGCTTCATTCGACTATGTTGCTCATGGCGGAGAAAGATTTTTGACGCTTGGAAATTTCTGGGGCAATGAGTCAACACGTACTTACCGGATCATTTTCCGTCCCATTCAACAACAAATGCTGGCCAACGGTGCCTATTATTATATAGATGATGTTGAGGTGATCCCCTCGTTTAGCGTCGGTGAAATCCCTGTTGACGTACCCCCTTTTACTATCGATGCGGAACTGAACACCAACTATGTGCTTAGGGACATTCAGTTCGCATTCAATAGCTACAAGCTTGAACCGGTTTCATTTCGTGAACTGGATTTTGTAGTCGAGTACCTTCTCAGGCACCCCAAATCGACCGTCCAGTTGTTTGGCCATACCGATGACGTTGGAAGTGAAGAATACAATTACCAACTTTCCCTGAATCGTGCAGGCGCGGTTGGAGAATATCTCAAGTACGCCGGGATTCCGCCGGATCGAATAGAGGTCTACGGCTACGGAAAGCGCCAACCTCTGGTGAATGAGCATACAGAAACGGCCCGGGCGATCAACCGTCGCGTTGAAGTGCGTTTTGTCCAGTAGCTCCGTCTGTACCGGAATAGTTACTTTATTTAGCTTTTGTTTCTATTTTGCCGCTGGATGGATAAACTATGATTGAAGTCAGCGATGTGTTTTATGAATACCGTGCAGGGAATGAGATGAAATTCCCTGACTTTTCCGTATCCCGCGATGGCTTTTGCCTTTTGCTCGGTGATTCCGGTAGTGGCAAAACCACGTTGCTCCATCTTATTGGTGGTCTGTTGCGACTTCAACGCGGAGTAATTCGGGTTAATGGTGCGGATATTTCAACAATGGGGGAGTCTGCGCTCGACCGCTTTCGGGGGCAGCATATCGGATTTGTGTTTCAAAGAAACCACCTGATCTCCGCCCTGACGGTTAAGAAGAACCTTTTGCTTGCACCGTTTCTCGCGGGAGTGAAACAACAACAGGAACGAGTTGAGGAAGTGCTGGAAAAATTGGGATTAGAAGATAAAATGAATGCCCGGGTGCAAACCCTGAGCCAGGGGCAAGCGCAACGTGTGGCGATCGCCCGCGCGGTAATCAACAAGCCGGATGTTATACTGGCCGATGAACCAACTTCGGCCCTAGACGACCGAAGTTGCGAGCGCGTTATCGAGCTCCTGATGGAAGCTGCGTCGGAAAACGGATCTGCGCTGCTTGTCGCTACCCACGATCAGCGCTTGAAATCGAAGTTCGAAGAGCAAGTCATACTCCACTAGGCAATGAATCTTTTTGTTCTCGTTTGGAATTACCTGAAGGCACGCCCGCTAAACACCGTGCTCAATATCCTTTTGCTGGGCCTGGGTATCGCGGTAATTACTATTCTGCTCCTCTTCAACAAACAGTTGCAGGAAAAGATTACTCAGAATGCGAAAGGCATTGACCTTGTTGTCGGCGCAAAGGGTAGTCCCATGCAGCTCATACTCTCCAATATCTTTCACGTGGATTTCCCGACGGGGAATATCAAACTTGCAGACGCTGAACGCATCGCCCGGAACCGTTTGGTGAAGACAGCAATTCCCCTTGCATTGGGCGACAGTTACTCCGGCTTCCGCATCATCGGGACTTCGGCCGAATACGGTGCACTGTATGACGCGGAGATTGCTGATGGAACCTGGTGGTCTGAGCCCATGGAAACTACGCTGGGAGCCAACGCCGCCAGGCGACTGGGGCTGTCGGTAGGGGCTACATTCACCAGCACCCACGGACTGACTACCGACGGGCACAGTCACGAGGAACAACCCTTCCGGGTCGTGGGCGTTTTAAAGCCGACCAACTCGGTGCTCGACAATCTAATTCTAACAAGCATAGAATCGGTGTGGGAAGTTCATATGGAACACAATGAGGGTGACGAGCGCGATACACAGACCACGTTGACCCCGGAACGTCCATCGAAACTCGTGCCCTCCGCCTCATTGACGGATTCTACCTTGGAAATCACCTCTCTGCTGTTGCAGTATCGTTCCCCGATGGGAGCCATCCAAATGCCACGACTCGTCAACACGCAGAGCGCATTGCAGGCCGCTTCACCGGCCTTCGAAACGGCCCGACTATTTTCCATCCTCGGCGTGGGCGTGGATATCCTTCAAGGCTTTGCCTATTTGCTGATTTTCATTTCAGCCCTTAGCATTTTCATTGCGCTCTACAATTCCCTGAAAGAGCGCAGGTACGACATGGCCATTATGAGGTCCATGGGAGCGAGTCGCTGGACATTGCTAACGAGCGTGCTTATGGAAGGGAGTTTCCTTGCCACGTTAGGAAGCCTGTTGGGCCTGAGCCTTGGGCACGCGGCCCTCGTTATGTTTAGGTCCACCGTCTCTCAGACGCAAATGGCTGGAATGGAGAGTTTCGTTTTCTACTATGAAGAATGGATTATTTTGGTGGGAAGTTTGTTACTTGGTATTATCTGCGCAGTAATCCCTGCCATTCAGGCTTGGCGTACTGATATTTCCAAAGTTTTGGCAGGCAATTAATATGAACCTATGAAGCGAACGATCTTGACCTTGTACTCATGCGTATTCCTTGTGGCGAGTGGAGTTGCCCAGGACTACATGGAAACCTGGAACTGGTTTGCAAAGACGAAGTTTGAGCCAAAATTTCACGACGATTTGGGTGAGTACATATACTATCCCTCATTTCCTGACCAATTGAAAAACCTGGAAGGAAAGGAAGTGACCATCGAGGGATTTTATGTGCCGTTTGCACCAGAAGATGGCAACTACATCATCATCTCGAAATATCCGATGAGTCAATGTTTCTTTTGTGGTGGAGGAGGGCCGGAGTCGGTCGCCGAGGTCTATTTTGCCAAACCGCCCCGCCGTTTCCAGGTTGATGACCTCATCACCATCCGCGGAAAACTTCGTCTGAATTCCAAGGACATTGACCACATGACCTTCATTGTGGAGGACGCCGTGCTCGTCAGTAAATAATCCCGTGAATTACGGGCTGGCAGCAAACCGCTTCAGCCAATTGTGGGCCGTCGACCACTGACCAGAGGCTGCGTCAACGGATTTGTCTCTTGCCTGCCTGCCTTCTATCTTCGGAGTTGTGGAAACCGCCCTTTCTGTCCTTCAGAAATACTGGAAGTACGACCACTTCAGGCCGCTACAGAAAGAGATCATTGAGTCCGTACTTAGCGACCGCGATACCCTTGCGATCCTGCCGACCGGCGGTGGGAAGTCGATATGCTTCCAGGTTCCGGGTTTGTTGCGGGAGGGATTGTGTATCGTTATCTCACCGCTGATTGCCCTCATGAAGGATCAGGTGGAACAGCTGCGCCGTCGGTCTATTCATGCGGTCGCATTACATTCAGGTATGTCGCGGGCTGAGATCGACCTCGTTCTTAACAATGCCATTTACGGCGATGTAAAATTTCTTTACGTCTCTCCAGAGCGGCTACAGACGGAAATATTTCGGGAGCGGTTTAAGCAAATGCGCGTCGGACTGATCGCTGTTGATGAGGCGCATTGCATTTCACAATGGGGGTACGACTTTCGGCCGCCTTATCTGGAGATTGCGATGCTTCGCGACCTCAAACCCGGTGTTCCAATCATTGCCCTTACCGCCACAGCAACTCTTCAGGTCAGGGCAGACATTGTTCAGCGGCTCGGCTTCAGAACCGATCACGGATCCTTTCAAAGATCATTTGCCCGCGACAACCTTTCCTTCGTCGTGAGGAAGACGGAGAATAAAGAAAAGAAGCTGCTGGAAATCCTTCGAAAGGTACCTGGTACGGCGATCATATATGTCCGGTCGAGGCGAGCTACTCAACAAATTGCACAATGGCTTAACAGACAAGGCATCGGTGCGTCTTGTTATCATGCTGGACTCACTTTTGAAGAACGGACGCGTCGGCAGGAAGAATGGATTGCGAACCAGACGCGCGTAATGGTAGCGACCAATGCATTTGGTATGGGGATCGATAAGCCCGACGTCAGACTTGTTGTACACCTCGACCTTCCTGAAAATCTGGAGTCCTATTATCAGGAAGCAGGTCGCGGCGGTCGCGACGGAAAAAGGGCATATGCGGTAGTGCTTTACCAGAAGGCGGACACCACAAACCTCGTTACACGTGTTGAACAGTCTCATCCGTCGTATGACTTCCTGAAGCGCGTATATCAGGCGATAGCCAATCATTTTCAGTTGGCCCTGGGAAGTGGAGCCGGCGAAAGTTTTGATTTTGACGTTCATGCGTTCAGCGAACGTTTCCAGTTTGCCCCCGTTCAGGTGTATAATGCGTTGAAGCGATTGGAAGAAGAGGGTCTGGTACAGTTCAATGAAAGTTATTACAGCCCCTCGCAACTTCACATCATGACGGATCATCAAACGCTCTATGAATTTCAGGTTGCCAACGCGAGATTCGATCCAATCATCAAGGCGTTGCTGAGACTCTACGGCGGGGAACTGTTTTCTTGCTTTATGAAGATATCAGAAAGCTATCTTGCCAAAGCGATTGCGCAAACTGTCGAGGAGGTGACCGAACAACTAAAACACCTGCATAACCTAAATGTTCTGACTTATGTTCCCGTAAAGGATAAGCCACAAGTGACCTTCGTTATTCCCAGGCAAGACGCTGAAAAACTTTCGATTGATCGACGACGACTGGAGTCAAGGAGGAAGCTGATGGTCGACAACGCGCGTTCAGTTGTACAATTCGTCGAGAACTCGCTACGGTGTCGTATGCAAGTGATCCAGGATTACTTTAACGAAACTACGTTTAAGACATGCGGGATTTGCGATGTGTGTATTGCGAGGCGAAAAAGCGATAATGTTTCGGCGTTTGATGACCTACGGAACCGAATATTGCACGTTATTGGAGATAGCGCCCTTTCTCTCGAGGAACTGGAACGTCGCATTGACCCTTCCGACGGCGAGCTGTTTGCTGACGTCATTCGCGAACTACTCGACAACAATACGATTCAGTACGATAAGGTTTGGAGACTTGGCCGCGTGAAATGATTTCATCAGCGGCGGATGAGTTCCTGCGCATTCTCGATCGCGACCCTGGAGGGCTTGTCTCCTCCAATCATCTTCGCAATCTCCTCAACACGTTCGTCGGCAGAGAGCTCTTTGATATTGCTGACTGTTTTTTTTGCTGAATTGTCTTTATAAACGTAGTAATGAGTTTGCCCTTTAGCTGCAACCTGAGGCAGGTGAGTGATGGTGATGACCTGATGGCGGGTCGACATGACTTTCATCAAATCGCCGAGCTTGATCGCGATCTCACCGGAAATACCGCTGTCGATTTCGTCTAACACCAGGGTCGGCATTGCTGTTTTTTCAGCCATGACGTGTTTTAGCGCAAACATCAATCGCGCGAATTCGCCACCCGATGCGACCTGGGCGAGAGGCTTGGGTGGAATTCCCTTGTTGGCGCTGAACAAAACCTCTATGCGGTCTGCGCCCGTCGGACCGGCCTCGATTGTTTGTACGTCGATAGCCAACGTCGCCTCTGGCATGCCGAGCTCCTTCAACAGTCGGGTCAGCTGTTTACGCAGCGGATCAAAAACCTTCCTCCGTGTGTCGGACAAGGCTGCAGCCATTTTTTTCACATCGGCTTCGGCGGCCGACAACGTTTTTGCCGCTTTTGCCAATTCATCGTCAAGATTGGATGTCAACTGGAATTTTTCCTGAAGGCGCTGCTGAATCTCAAGCAGCTCGCGAATACTCTGCGCCCGATGCTTCTGTTGCAAACGGTAGATAATGCTAAGCCGTTCTTTGATGGCTTCAAGACGACTGGCGTCAAATTCTATAGCGTCGCCTTCGCGTTGTATCTCGTCGACAATATCGGCGAGTTCGAGGCGTGCGCTTTCAAGACGATCAAAAAGCTTTTGGTAGCTTGCTGTAAAGTTGGCGATGCTTTGAAAGTGCCCGCGTGCATCTGAGAGGGATTGATGTGCTGAATACTCCGAGTCGCGAAGCACCTGTAGAAGGCTTACGAATTTGGTTTTGATCTCCTCCGCATGCTCCATGACGCTGAGTTCTGCTTCAAGCTTTTGCTGTTCATCTTCTTCGAGCGCTGCACTGGTGAACTCTTCTAACTGGAACTTCACGAAATCAGCCTCCTCGCGAAGTGTGTCTGCTTTTTCAGAAAGTGCCTCAAATGCTTTCTTTGCGGCGGTGTAGTTTAGCCAAGCCGTAGTGTATTCCTCCTTCAAGGACTCGTTGCCCGCGTATGCGTCGATCAATTGAAGTTGAAATGACTGGTTTCCCAACAATAGTGTCTCATGCTGTGAGTGAATGTCCATGAGCGCAGTCGCGATCTTGCGGAGCACATCGAGCGTAACTGGTGTGTCGTTAATAAACGCTCGGGATTTTCCACTTGGGGCGATCTCACGTCGAAACACGGTCAGATCGTCGTAGTCAAGATCTTCGGCAGCGAACAGCGGTTCAAGTTTGTGTTGTCCGATCTCAAAAACGGCTTCCACCACACATTTCTCCTTTTCGTCCCAAAGCACTTTAGTGTCTGCCCGGTTACCCATCAACAGCCCGAGCGCACCAAGCATGATCGATTTTCCGGCGCCGGTTTCACCCGTAATCACGTTCAATTGTGGAGATGGCCGCATCTCCAACTGTTTGATCAATGCATAGTTCCTTATGACGAGGTGCTTTAGCATGACGCTTTCTTGTCCAAATAGACCTCATTAATGTCCGAGAAATTCAGTCTGACCGTCTTCAATCGCATATTCCTGACCGTCACTGCCTCATCGCTCACTTTGACAATCTCCGCCAGGATAACTCGACCGTCGCGGAGCACGATATTAGCCTTTTGGCCCGTTACGTCCCGCAGAGTCTGTCGAATTCGGTCTTGTTCGGTTAACCTGAGCTGTCTGGAAACGGGCATTCGATTTGATGGTCATTACTTTCCAAAAATCAAAAATCCACGCCAAAAGTCGATCAGTTCTGAAGTATTTTTTCGTAGCTACTTCGGTTGGACGGATCGATTGCCGTAATGATATCGTATGCTTCCCGGCGAACCTGGATGTTACCGTTGGAGAACACGTTCGCCAGCTCTTTACCTTTTGCATCAAGGAAGCTAACGATCAGAATGGAATTGGGATTGATGTCCCGAATTTTCTTCAACTCGCGTAATCCCTCTAATATGATCGTTCGGCTCTTGTCGGGGTCCTCCCCAAAAGTGTCAAGTGCGAGGCGATGGTAGCTGTAGAGCATCTTGCGCAAAGGCTGGTTTTGCGTGTTGATCAGCGCCTCGATAAGCCAATAACGATTTCGGTTACTGCCGAGCGCCTGCCATCCGGAGTGACTTGATTGCTGGGCATTGTTCACCACTTGCAATGCTTTTTGAAAGTGCGGTGTCCCACCTAGCTCACTGAAAGAATCGTAGTCAAGCCCGATAATAACGTACGCGTAAAAGGCGAGCATCGAAGTGAGGTTAGTGGTGAAGTTGTTGTCACTAAACTCGAGCGGCATCGATTCGATGTACTCAAATTCCCAATCACGGTCTGCGAAGTTGAACAAAAGACTGGGATAATTTGTGTTGAAAACCGGGCGTGCCGACTGAACTTGCACGGATGCCTCAAACGTCCCGATGGCGGGCATCTTAGTGATGTTTATGAGGAAGTTGCAATTGATTTTTTCGTGTGGCCGAAAAATGTCGTTGGTCCATTTTCGCGTGTTCATGAACTGTTCAATAGCATTTTCCATGTCGCTAAAAATGCCTCTGTCCGAGGTTTGTACCTGTGTCGCATTGATTGTAACAGAACAATTAAGTTCCTGACCGCGAACCGTAATGGAACCAAAAGCGGCGATTGCAACGATCAGGCTAGGTACCCATTTTTTCCACAATGGCATCAACAATATCATGAGCAACCTCCGTTTTTGTTTTGAGCTGATATTCCTTCGTCGCTCCGTCGCGGTGAAGGATCGTGACCTTATTGGTTTCGTGCGCGAAGCCTGCTCCCTGGTCTTTCAGCGAATTTAACACGACAAAGTCAAAGTTCTTTTTCTCCAGTTTTCCAAGCGCGTTCTCAACCTCGTTCTCGGTTTCAAGCGCAAAACCTACAACGATCTGGTTGTTGCGTTTGATCTTGCCCAAGGACGCGGCGATGTCTGGTGTCTTCACCAACTCAAGCGTAAGGTGATCTTGTTTCTTTTTGATCTTCTCGCTGTTCCGCGAAACTGGCCGGTAGTCCGATACGGCGGCCGAAAAAACAGCGATATCGGCTTTTGGGAAAATCGACGCGCAATGTTGATGCATTTCTTCCGCCGACGTCACCTCTTTAACGTTGACGAGAGGGTGTTTCGTGCGAAGATGGGTCGGTCCGGTCACCAGTTCTACTTTGGCGCCGCGGTTTGCCAATTCTTCGGCTATAGCGAATCCCATCCTGCCACTCGACCGGTTCCCGATAAAACGCACAGGGTCGATTTCTTCGTAAGTAGGTCCCGCGGTTATGAGTGCAGATTTTCCCGAAAGCCGTTGATGGGATGAGAATTGGTCATCAATGAAGCGGACTATCTCCTCAGGTTCAGCCATTCGCCCGGTGCCCGTCAGGCCACTGGCCAACTCACCGTGGGCGGGTTGAATAATCAAGTTGCCAAAGGAGGCAAGGCGTTCCAGGTTTGATTTCGTAGCCGGGTGTGCAAGCATGTCGAGATCCATAGCGGGGGCTACAAGGACCGGGCATCGCGCAGAGAGATACGCCGCCAGAAGGAGGTTATCGCACAATCCGTTGGCCATCCTTGCGATCGTGTTGGCGCTTGCCGGTGCGATGAGCATCAAATCGGCCCAAATGCCTAGCTCCACATGATTGTTCCATGCGCCGGTGTCGTCGCGCTGAAAATGCGTTAGGACCGGATTTCGCGAAAGCGTAGACAAAGTGAGCGGCGTAATAAAATCAGACGCCGAGGGAGTCATTACCACCCTTACTTCAGCACCACGCTTCACCAGAAGGCGGGTGAGTACGGCAGCCTTGTACGCGGCGATACTGCCGGAAACCCCAAGGACGATTTTCTTTCCGCTCAGCATGGCGGTTTCACCGAATAACAGGTGTTACTGCTCCGTCTTTTCGTCGAGCTCGTTACGATAGCGGAAGTTCAGCTTGTTTTCCAAGAACTCCTCGGTAGCCGTTGTTGTCGGTTTGGGGAGGCGCTCATAGAACCTGGAGATCTCGATTTGTTCACGGTTTTCGAACACTTCCTCCAGGTTATCAACCGTCGTGGCAAACTCGGCGAGCTTGTTATTAAGTTCCTCTTTTATGTTGACAGCGATTTGCCGTGCTCTTTTGGAGATGACGACAACGGACTCGTATACGTTGCCGGTCTTTTCAGCGATCTTGTCAAGGTCGCGAGTAATTACTGATGTTTGTACTGCCATATCTTCTCTACGAATTTGAACTTTTTAACTTATTTACCTTCTCTAAGCTTTCGGCGTAGTACCGCTCCGCCTCTTTCAGGTATTGACTGCTGGGAAAGCGGTCCAGAAACTCCAGGTAATGCTCCGTAACGGCCTTGTAACGCTCGGGTTGTTTTGAAAGTACACTCTGTTCTGCAAGCTTAAACTCCGACTCGATAATCAGGAAATGCGCTTCTTCCAGGAATCGCGAGTCGGGGAAGTTGTTAGCAAAGTTATTTAGCGCGACGATGGCCGCATTATACTGACGCATCTTGTGGTACTGAGCGGCGTTCGCGAATCCCTTTTGTTCAAGCTTCAGCTGGCTTTCTGCGATTACGTCCATGGCGCGTTCAGCAAATTCGCTTCTCGGAAAACGGTTGAGGAACTCCTGCATTGCGGCCATTGCCTCAATACTGCTGGTCTGGTCCAAGTTAGGCCCCGGGGATGCCGCGTAAAGTGAGTAAGCAAACATAAAACGCGCCTCCTCAGCCAACGGACTGCGCCCGTACGTCTCATAAAAGGTCCTGAACTGCTCTGAGGCTAACAAATAAAGGCGGTCATGATAATGGCAATACGCCAAATTGAACTGGACTCGCTCCCCTTCCGGTAATCCCCGAACGATGGGGAGGATTTGTTCAAAAAGGATCGATGCCCTATAGTAATCCTCATCGCCATAGTATCGAAGGGCCGCCTCGTACTTTACCCTCCAGTCTTCGCTTTTTTCGATCTTGCGAAAGTCGCTGCAGGAAAGGACAGCGAAAAGAACGCTCAAAAACGCCAAAATGACTGGTAGTCTTCGCATAAGCCTGCAAATATAATACAACACAATCATCTATTGAAACGAGGTTTGACTACTTCTGGTTGGCCATGGGGCTGCCCCGATTCAAAGGTGTGGTTGGGTATTGACCTAACGGCCATCCGAACCGTTAATTGTCAAATAGGATAAGCCTAATAGGCGGCGTAGGGCTCGTTCGAAAAGGATCCTGGCTACGATGACACAGAATATTATTTGGTTTCTCGTTGATTTACTTAAATTAATGATTGTGGAGTGCTTACTCCAGTGCATTATGTAAGGTATTGAACGAAAAAAGGCCGTTCATTTGGTCGTCTTGGGCATACATCGGATAAAGGACTAGGGAAAGATGCGTAAGATTTTCGTGTGGGATGATTTTTTAAAGCAGGCCGCTTCGTTGACCTTTACAGGAAACTAAACTCACACTAAATGAAAAAGATTTTTTTACCCGCTCTGTTCGTCATGGTGGCTTTTTTCAGCCATGAGTCGTCTGCTCAAAGCAATGCGATTAAGCTCAATATTTTGAGCCCGATCTTCAGCACGATCAACGTGTCATTTGAGCACGCTATGTCTGAGAGCTCAAGCCTTCAGCTGGGCTTTTTCTACACGGGGGCAAAGGTATCCAGCCTTAAGTACTCTGGTTTTGGGATTACTCCTGAATATCGCATCTATCTTTCGGATACGCCTGCTCCTGCTGGTTTCTACGTTGCTCCGTTTCTGCGTTATCAAGCCGTGAACCTGAGCGTTGAAGGAAGCTCAAGCGAGGCCGATTTTTCGGCCATTGGCGGTGGAGCTGTTATTGGTAAGCAGTGGGTCTTCAAGCAACGCGTCACGTTCGACATTTTCCTCGGCCCGTCGTATAGCTCAGGCAAAATGAAAGTGACTAGTGGAAATGAAGATGAGTTCGACATCAGTGGTGCATTTGATGGCTTCGGACTTCGCACAGGTATTACCCTTGGTGTAGCTTTCTAAATAACAAATTGAAGTTAAGGAAAGGCTGTCCGCGGGGCAGCCTTTTTTTATTGCTTGCCTTTTTCTTTAGCTAACTGGGGCTTGACCACTTGCTCTCGCGTGGGTTTAAGGTCGACCTTCCAGCTAAAACCTTTAAGCCGCTTCACGTCAGGTTTCAGTTCATGAGGAGGAATGAATTGGGCGTCGGGCTGAACATAGAAGCTTATATTGTCTACCTTGCCGTCTCGAAACCGGATGGTCATGCTGCTGCAGATAAGTCTGTTCATCCCCATCGTCGAGCCCGATTCTTCGTCGAGAGCGAAGTAAATACTCTCCCCATTACCATTGACATACACCTGGTCGATTTGATTATCGCGAATGTCTGCGCGCATGAGTCGCCCTTTGATCTGATTGAAATTTTGTAGTGTATCCTGCGAGATCACGAATGCATTGTCGACCAGATACACCTCCCTGACGGTATTCCCCTCGATCTTCATCCAGATGGAGTCGGCAGACATTTGATTCGCGTTTGACCACAAGACGGGCTGCTGATAGAAATAGATCGTGCTGTCGGCGGAGCGATATTCTACCGAATCTGCGACACCTTGCATGTCGCTTTTGTAAATACGCACATTGCCATACGCGAGCAATCGTTTTTTTGTGCTGTCATCACTTTCGACGGAGACGAGCGTGTCAGCCGAAATAAACAATGTATCCTGGTCGGCGCCCACTTTGGCAACATAGGCGTTGTCGTAAATCTTTGTGATGCCCAGCTTCTCATAATAGTCCGTCGCCTGGCTATAGATTATCAGATTCTCCTGTTTGTGTGTCATCACCACGTTGCCGCGTGCCTTGCCAACCTGGCGGATACCATCGTATTCGAAGTCAAGGCTCTTCATCGAATATTCTTCCGATTCAGCGTGACCACGGGCAACGTCGGTACGTTGCGTTCGTGTATCGTAATAACCTTCCCCATAGGTGAAGGTCGTGCCGTCTTTTTGGACGACGGTGGTTTTCGTAATGAAGTGAATGACCTTTGTGCGGGAATTGTATTGAAGGCTGTCGGCCGTCATTGTGTAATCCGGGTTGGTGACTTTTACATTCTGCTTGAAAGTCGCCAGGTCGCGGCTGAGGTCATAGCGTCCGGTGCGGCTAGTAAGGGTTGTCGTGCTATCTACGAGCCTACCGCCGTTGTAGTAGTACGCGGTATTGTTGTTGCGGGAGAAGTCCAGGTTGTCCGTGTACAATGTCATCCCGCCAAGCTTTCTGAAGACTACGTTGCCCCTCATTTTTGCGGTGCGCGAATCCCCTTCATATTCGAGACGAGACCCCGTAATTCGAATAGAGTCACCTTCGTGAATGCGGACGCGTCCAAATGCTTCGAGTGCATTTCGTCTTTTGTAGTAGTGCGCGGAATCGCAATAGATTGTCGTCTCGTTTTGTGAAAATATCACGTTTCCGATCACCCGGTCAAAGCGGTTTTCGCCACGTCCGCCTCTCCGGGCCTCGTCAGCTTTTCGTAAGCGTACATTTTTTTGCGCCTGAGCGTCGTAAGGCGCCAATAACGCCGCCCAGGAGGCCATCAGAAAAAGGGCAACGGCGCAAAGTCGCGATTCATACATGGTAAGTCGTACATTTGAGTGTGCTGAAGCAATTTTTAAACCATATCGCACACTACCAACTCTGCAAAACTAAGGATAAAATCCTTCTGGCCGTGAGCGGGGGAGTGGATTCCATGGTGATGTTACATCTTTTCCGTAAGGCTGGATTTTCCATTGGTGTTGCGCATTGCAACTTTCGGCTGCGCGGGAAGGACTCGGACGATGACGAAGAATTCGTTCGGCGGGCGACCGAACAGGCCCTGGTACCGTTTCATGTCGGGCAATTCGAGACGGAGCATTACGCTGAAGAGAAAGGTATTTCGATCCAGATGGCGGCGCGGGAGCTGCGTTACCGCTTTTTTGAGGAGGTGTGCGAAAAGCTCAGCTATCAGGTGGTCGCCACCGCCCACCACCTTGACGATAGCCTGGAGACGGTCCTTCTTAACCTTGTAAGGGGTACGGGTATTTCCGGCCTGACCGGGATTCCCGTGAAAATGGGCATCGTCATTCGGCCGATGCTCTTTGCTACGCGCGAGTCAATTCAACGTTACGCAATTGAAAACGGCATTGCCTGGCGTGATGATGTCACGAATGCAACGGATGATTACCAAAGGAACTTTGTACGCCATCACGTCGTAGGTCGCCTGAAGGAACTGAATCCCAACCTGCCGGGGACATTTGCCGAGTCACTGCAAAAGATCCAG
>CAZIAG010000021.1:12791-17051 GCA_964537375.1 uncultured Roseivirgaceae bacterium | reverse complement strand
AGTCTTCCCCTATTTTTGGACGTTTAGGGAGTATAAATGGAGACTACCATTCGGAAGATAGGCGTGTTCACGTCAGGGGGTGATGCACCCGGAATGAATGCCGCCATACGCGCAGTTGTACGCGCCTGCACGTATTACAAGAAGGAAGCATTCGGCATCATGCGCGGTTACGAAGGAATGATCGAGGGTGACTTTGTGAAACTCGGTGCTCGTTCGGTTGGCAATATCATCCAGCGTGGCGGTACCATACTAAAGTCAGCGCGCAGCAGAGAATTCAGAACGGAAGAGGGACGCCGTAAAGCTTACGAGAATCTTAGGGAAGAGGGCATCGACGCTTTGGTCGCCATTGGTGGTGACGGAACGTTCACCGGACTTCATAAATTCTATGAAGAGTTCGGCATGCCGTGCATTTGCATCCCCGGAACCATAGACAACGACTTGCCGGGAACGGATTATACCATCGGGTACGACACGGCTACCAACACCGCCGTAGACGCAATCGACAAGATCCGTGATACAGCGCTCTCACATAACCGCCTGTTCTTTATCGAGGTGATGGGCCGGAACTCAGGATACATTGCCATTAACAGCGGCATTGCCGGCGGAGCGACTGCCATTATTATTCCGGAGGAGAGCATGACATTCGATGAGCTCTATGAGATGCTCGGAGCCGAAAAGGAAACCAGCAAGAAATCCAACCTCGTCGTCGTGGCAGAAGGCTCCCAAATCGGTGACGCCAATACGTTGGCTGCCAAAGTGAAGGAACGATCTTCGTACTTCGACATCAAGGTCACCATTCTCGGCCATCTCCAGCGGGGCGGTTCGCCGACGTATTTCGACCGGGTACTCGCCAGCCGCATGGGCATCGCCGCAGTCGAGGGTTTGCTTCAGGGGCAAAAGGATGTCATGGTAGGGGTCCGCGAGAACCGGATCGTTTACAACGACTTTACCACCATCATGACGAGCAAACACGAGATCGATAGCGAGGCGCTCCGAATCGCAAAAATCCTCTCTATCTAACCCAGACGAATCCACTATGAAAGAACTAACCGTCGGCATTGACATAGGAGGCACAAATACCAAATACGGCATTGTAGATCGCCAGGGGAATGTTGTCTATCAAGGTCGGATCTCTACGGCGCAGTACGACGAATTCCGGGATTACTTTAAGGCGCTGGCTGCAGCGATTCGCGAAGGAATGAACAGTATCCAGGAGGAGCACAGGATATTGGGCATTGGCGTCGGCGCAGCAAATGGCAATTATTACAAGGGAACAATCGAGCGGGCTACCAACCTGAAATGGAAAGGGATTATACCCCTCGCAGACATGCTGAAGGAGGAGTTCGATATGCCCGCCGTCATTACGAATGACGCCAACGCGGCGGCTGTGGGCGAAATGGTTTATGGTGCCGCGAAAGGCATGAAGGATTTCATCGTCATTACGCTCGGTACCGGCCTGGGGTCTGGCTTTGTCGCTAACGGCATGCTGCTCAACGGTAAGCACGGCATCGCCGGCGAGGTCGGACATACTTCCGTGAATCCTGCCGGGCGGTACTGCAATTGCGGAAAGCGCGGATGCCTTGAAACTTACGTGTCTGCAACGGGCATTAAACGAACCGTTTACAAGCTCCTCGCAGACCACCTGGAACCAAGCGAACTCCGCGGGATAAGCTTCGATAACCTTAACACGAAAATGATCACCGAGGCGGCCATACGCGGCGACATCGTTGCCCTTGCCGCCTTCGAATACACTGGTCGCATCCTCGGGATGAAACTCGCCGAAACGGTTTTTCACACCGACCCTGAAGCGATCTTCCTCTTCGGCGGTCTTTCTTTGGCAGGGGATCTTATTTTTAAACCAACAATTCGCCACATGGAAGCCAACCTTATGCCGCTCTTCAGGGGCAAGGTAAAAGTTCTTCCTTCGGGATTGCAAAACCAGGCCGCTCCTATCCTCGGCGCCAGCAGCCTCGTGTGGAACTATCTCGATAACACGGCCACGAAGTACGAGAAACTAAAAGCGTAAACATCACCGAGCCGCAAACCGATCAACCACAGGCACAGGATTAGTCGTTCCTTTGCCGTGCAGTGGAGAATATGCTTCATCGGACTGTTAGCGGCCTTACCATGGACATCTACCGCCCAGGACGACGGCCGACATCGCGACCGCCCCAGGATCGTCGGACAGGATGATATTGCCACCGAGGAAGATCAGCGCGTTACGATCCGGCTTTCGGACCTGCACGTAGAAACTGATTCGTGGTTGTACCCCCTCGGCTTCAGCCTGGAACTCTTCAAGGGAGACAACTATGCTCTCGATGGAAACACCGTCATACCCGCAAAGGATTTTTATGGAACGCTAACGGTACCTGCGGTTGTTCGCGAAGGGAACCGAAAAAGCGAAAAGTATCCCCTCAAAATCGACGTGACACCTGTCAATGATGCTCCGGCCATACACTCCCAGCAAAAAATACACACCCCCGAAGAGCAAACGGTAACAATCTCCATCAACCAGTTGCATATCGTTGACCCGGACGATAACGACTTTACGCTCCAGCTAGACCGGGGTGAACATTACGTTTCATCCGGCAATTCGGTCACGCCGGAAAAAGATTTCAACGGCACTTTGCGTGTGTCCGCAAGGGTTTCCGATGGAGAAAGCTGGAGTGACTGGAGCAACATACTTGTAGACGTGACACCCGTCAACGACGCACCGCAAATCACCGGGCAAGAGCAAATGAAAACCGACCAGCATAAGCCCTTTGCGATTCCCAAGCAACGGGTTCACGTGGTCGACCCGGACAACGACTATCCCAAAGACTTCACGCTTCATGTTCTGCCCTCTGGCGACAACACCTATTCGGTTTCCGGCAATACTGTCGTTCCTGCACCTTCGTTTACGGGTGAATTGACGGTGAGGATAAAGGTTAACGACGGACAGGCCGACTCGCCGCCGTTCAACTTTGTTGTGACGGTGATAAGGGTCAACGATGCACCGTTTGTCAGCGCGCAACGCCACGTCGTGATCAATGAAGATGAACAGTACACGATTGAATTTTCAGACCTTACCGTCAGCGACAGCGACAACGATTATCCCGGCGACTTCACCCTGGCGATTCACAAGGGGAAGGATTACACGGCCGATGAACGAGTCATTGTCCCGCGTGCCGATTTTTGCGGTACTCTTAAGGTGAACGTGACCGTGCATGACGGCTACGCCTACAGCAATATCTTTCCCTTTGAAATAGAAGTGACTCCTGTCAATGATGCCCCGGAAATCACGCGTTTTGAAAACGAGTCTCTAGAATTCGATCCAGAGGTCGCCTTGGCAATTACGGACGTAATACAAATCGAAGATGTCGACAATGATAGTCTCTCACACGCCGAGGTCGCCTTCCATGCCCCAAGATATCGCCCTGGCATTGATGAACTGATCACCGACAGAATGAGTGAGCTGCTTACCACGCATTTTGATGTCACCACGGGTGTCCTCACCATTTCGGGATTGGCGCCCATCGACGAATATGTACAGCAGATTCGTTCCGTCAGGTACAAGCGTGCCGCCGCTTACACGGGTCCAACAGAATCAAAGATCATTTTCATCACTGTCAGCGACGGTGAAGCCGTCAGCGATGGCGTAGAACGCATTATTGCGGGCGACGACGTTATCGTAGACCTGGACATACCCACCGCTTTCACCCCTAATGGCGACTTGACCAACGACACGTGGAGAATCAGGCCGTTAAAAAATTCCGACAAACTCGGCGACGCAATCATCCGCATCTACAGTCCGAACGGATACTTGTTGTTCGAGTCCCAAGGGTTTGAACAAGAATGGGATGGAAAAATTAACGGAGAAGTCCTTCCTGCCGGGAGTTACTACTACACAATAGAATTCAACCCCGCGGTTTCACGAACGAGGTTCCGGGGAACGATTGCGATATTGAGATAGCATGCACCGCTATTCCTTCGCGGTAAATCCTACGGGAATCAGCAGGTCACCCTTGTCATACATATTGATGTAAATACTCACCGTATCACGCGCCCCTTCCCACGTCACGCGATACAAGTCCAGGAGCCCGGAATCGTTGAACAATCCGTTTGGAGTCCTGAACGGACAGCAACTTCCGGCGCGATAATAACTCACTTGCTCACCACCCGGACCTAGGAGCGCATTTAGAAACCGACGCTCATTTCGCGGTCCGCTTTGTTCACCAGCACCGCCTACCTTTACCGGGTTGGCTTCCGTATAGGCATACG
>CAZIAG010000021.1:0-12781 GCA_964537375.1 uncultured Roseivirgaceae bacterium | reverse complement strand
CGCCGCACTTTCGGTCAACCGGTAAGTCTCCGAATTGATGAACTCGATCTCCGTTGTCCTTGTATCTCCCAGACCATTACCGGAGGAGGTCACACCTTTTTGGGATGCACATGCAAACAGCATAAAAAGCGAGAGGAAACTTAATACTCGCAGCATAATGGTATTCTTTTCTGTTGCGCAGCCTAAGCTGGCAAGGCTGCCCTCTAAATTAACCAATAATTTCAAAGTTTGACGTCATAAGCCATTGAAGATTTTGTAAGTGGATTTTCTTGATGGAATATCTTAAGGTTGGACCTCCACCGAGAAATCCACTTCTTCAATCGGTGATCTGTATTCTCAAATTTTCCGGTTCGGAGGGCATTCGTTTGATAGCGGGGAGCGTTTCGGCAACGACTTGGTGGCATAATCCAGGGGTCTTGGGTCTTGTCCCTCGCAAACCGGAGCCAGCGTTGAACAAAGAAGCCGATTGCCGCGAGGGAGAATACTCAAGTAACCAGGACATCACAAACCAGTTGCCAGCAGACCAGCGGGACCGAAGGACCCGGCCTTGTAATGGGGCGTTGGGAAACAGAAAAGAGCAGCAACGACGCCGCTCTTTTCGTTTTATTGGATGACTTCCTTACCTTCTCGTGACTTCCCCATCCTCGAGGTTGAGGTTATAGCTCTGTCCGTTGACCGTGATGTTGGCCGTGCCGTCGCCATTGAATGTGACAGTCGCCGTGGTGGAGAAGCTCCCCTTCCCGGTGATTGATCCGGAGAAGTTGACAGTAGCTGTTCCGTCCGTGATGTCGTGAGGTATTTCTTTGGAAACGGTAACGTCGTCGTAGTTGATTTCCAACGCCATCGTACCCGCTACCGGATCGTCACCTTTCACGTCAAACTCACCATTGCGCGTCAGCGTGCCGTTCACGAGGAACGAAGCATCTGATTCCTGCAGGCCATGTACCGACAGGCTGGCCGATCCTTCGAAATCGATCATTCCTTCTTGCGAATTGGCGTACATCCCGAACTCCGAGTTGGCTTCCAGGTGTGAAGGTTCATCTCCGTCGCATACGAGCACATGCACATAACTGAAGCTGAAACTGAAAGCCGGGTAATCACCGGGGTCGGTTGAGAATTCTTCCGCGCCTTCGTCGGAGAAGTTGCATGCCTGTTGGCGTCCGCTGGAGACGGACTCCATCGCTTCCGTAGCCCATTCCGCGCTTTGCGTGACCAGGGTGGTCAACCCCGTAAAGTCATCCGCAACGGCTTCAGCGATCATTTCCGCAGCCTCGTCGTTGGATATGGGTGACGCAGGTTTTTCATCGTCATCACTACACGAAGAGAAAGAGAAGACGAGCCCCACGATCAGGGCACTTTTCCAGGATTTGGTTAATGGCATAGTGTTACAGTTTTGGTTTCGAAGGGTTATGCGGCCAAGCAGGCAAATGGCGTGCCGGAACAATGCATCAATGCGGTGATCACCTGAATTTAATTTCGACCTTTAGCCGCAAAAGCTCGAGTGAATCTCGAAAGCTTCTCGAGGAAGTCTCGAGAGTTTCTCGAAGGATACTCGAGCGATACTCGAGCGAATCTCGGGCGATACCCGAGACTTATCCGACACATCTCCGGTCTATCTCCGATCTGGTCTCGAGAGGATTCAGGATGATACCAAATCGTGTGAAGATTTATCAATGCTTACGGAATCTGGCCATCGACGCATGGCGTTACTTCCCACCACCAGGACATCACAAGACTCTAGCCAAAAGACCAGTGACCGGATCGCGATGGCCGCGCGGAAAAACATAAACTTTAGAAGCCGATTTTTTGAGGGTGATTCTTTATCGCCAAATCTTCAAATCTTGATTCCAAAAGCCACATCGCCGGCGTAGATCGCTCGTTTGATAACCGCGTCCGAAAGATGCGGATATAGGTAGAATGATGGCTGATCCTGTCCATCGTCGATACGACTCTTCATCGATCCGGCGCGATAAAGGTTCAAAATGGCCCCGAACCTCCATTTGAAATACACTGTTTCGGACAGGCGTCGCTCCCCTCCGAACATCACTAACGGTCCCACCGCCGTCGCCTCCTCCCGATAGACCACATTGTTCCTCAGGAACTTGTGAGTAGCTCGCTGAAATTCAAGTCCTCCGTCGAAGAAAGACGTGTACGCACCTTCGGGTTTCACGTAGTAACGGACAACACCCAGCACCGCCAGGTAGTCAAACGTCATCAGAAAATCGTAGTTAGGGTCAAAGTTGTCAATAAAGTCTCCGCCCTTTGTCTTTTCGATCATCGACGTGACCCAGAGGTGATCCGCCAGCCTTCTTCCGACCTCAAGCCCCCAACCATTATACTCGGGGTGGGTGTTTACCATAAGCGATGACAGTTTCACCGGTTCAACTTGCCAATTCTTCGGCATGACAGTAGTTGACGTTTCGACCTGCGCATAACTGCACAATGAGGCCAGTAATACCAAAGTGGACGATACTATCTTTTTCATAATAAAGGTTTTGCTAAGTCCGGTCACCCAGACCGCTACGTAGCGCGGCAACCCGATTATGGTGCCGTCGGGATTAGCCCGGACAAAAGGCGGGAGTAGCCAGGCTAATTCCCCATCGAGACGTTGACGATCAAGGCTAATACGTGAGACTGCCCAACAGGTTACGACGAGCGACTTGAGGGAGGCTACGCATCCTGGAGGGTGTTAGCAAATTCCCTGCGCAAATGATACGGCGTAGCGATGTTGTTCACCGGAAATCTACCTGATTTGGAAAACTCCCTAGGCGACCTTCACACCGAGGTTATCGCCCAAACGAGCAAACTCTTTACGCCATTCAGGGGATCGGTTGTCGTTATCGATCAACGCCCGGGAAATCTCGAAAAAGAGGTTTTGACTTTTGTAAAGATTGGGTCGCAGGTTGAAACGCACCATTAAGGGAAACAATCGATTCAATCGTTCAATGCGTTTGGGGTTATCACCCTCAGCGGCGATGCGTCTCAACTCCTTGAAAATACTCTCGCCGGCAAAACGCTCTACTTTTCCGGGGTCCTCGATGCGCAGGTCCCATTTCACCAGTTCGGTCATTATCCGCTCAACCTGACGGATATTTATCTTTTCTGTAAGGAAACACCGCACCAGGTCCACATTCAGGATGTACTCGAATGAAGCGCGGTAAGCATTGGGAATAGGGATGCCGTTGTGATGCAGGGCGGTCACCAGAGGATAGTCCCGGTTATACACCCGGCGTAATGAATCTTCCAGTTCGAGCATACTCTGCTCGGTGATATAGTTGAACACCTTCCGCTTCTCGTCCTGGAACAGTTGCCAGATGGTGTATTTTTCCGGGCCAAAATAAGTCTGCATCAGCCCGATGATATCGCCTAACCTCCCCTCTTCAAACGCCGTCACCATCCGCATTTGCATGCTGGCGAACTTGTCCTCTTCCATTTGCAGCGAGATATTGCCAATAATGTTGTGCTTGCCCATATAGATCACGGCAAAGGCGAACCGTTGTTCAGTCCTGGTCACGTTTGATTTTACCCGTGTGATACCGATAGCTAAGCGCTGCTCGCCTGCCTCCTTCCGCACAAAGACCTCATTGGAGGTTGTGTAGTTATAGATGGGAAATGCATCGGGGTCATCCTCAAAGACCGACGCCACGGCATAGTGCATACCCACGCGCTTGAGGTCTATCTTGGAAGGAACAACATAGCGATTATAGATATTCGCTGCATTCTGCAAACCCGGGACATTGCTGGGCACTTCCTCCAGCCCCCTCAGAAACTCTTGCTCAAGATCATTCTCGCCCACCTGCCGAACGAGCTGCATAGCCCGGCAGGCGTATTGCATGATCTGCGTCGTTTCAATGCCCGAAACTTCGTCAAAGAACCATCCGCAACTGGTGTACATCAGCATTGCATTCCGCTGCACTTCCATCAATCGCATAACGTGGTTCGTTTCCACATTTCGCGAACAGTGATCACGAAGAAATTTCCTGATTGTATCCTCATTCCGTTTAAGGATAACGTTGATATAATCATTCCGGGCTTCCCATGGGTCGTGCAGAAAATCCCCCCCCTCGCGCACATAGATGTCTTCCAGTTCATCGCGCAACCAATCCAGTGTCTCGCGAAGCGGCTTTCTCCACTTCTGATGCCAGTTCGGCTTTCCACCTGTGTTGCAGCCACAATTATTCCTCCAACGCTCCACGCCATGCGCACAACTCCAGCTACTGTTTTCATGGATCAACGCTTCGTAAGCAGGTGGATACTTGGAAAGAAACGCCGAATAATTCGTCAGCTTGAACCCCTTGGTCCGTTCGATGGATTCGAGACAAAAGGCCAGCGCCATGTCACCGTGTTTATGGTGATGGCCATAGGTCTCACCGTCGGTCGCAATATGAGCAAGCAGCGGTTCATTACTACCAGAACTGAGACTGGCCATCAGCCGCTCGGCAAACTTTTTCCCGTCATTTAACAGTCCATCAAATGCCACTGCCTGGGAGATGTCGCCATCGTAAAAGAACAGGACGATGGACTTGCCGGATGGCAGCTGGAACAGATAGGGACGCCGAGAATCGATTGGGTTCTCCAGAGTGTCCGTCCAGGTTGCGTCGCCGATTTTTCGGAACGCCCGGGCCTGCCGCGGAGCGAGGATCGTAAATTTAATTTCGTGTTTCGCCAGTAGTTCCAGCGACTCAACATCAACCGCCGTTTCCGCGAGCCACATCCCTTCAGGCTTACGATTGAACCGGTATTCGAAATCGCGAATTCCCCAAATAATCTGTGTCTCCTTGTCACGGCTGCTCGCCAGGGGCATGATAATGTGGTTGTACACCTGAGCCAGGGCCGACCCATGACCGCCAAAGTATTCGATACTTTCACGGTCGGCCTGCAGTATGGCTTCATAACATTCCGGATCGTTTATTTCCATCCAGGAAAGCAGAGTCGCACCAAAATTGAAGCTGATCCTGGAATAGTTGTTCGTGATCTTCTGGATAACCCCTTTTGAATCGAGTATGCGTGATGCCGCATTCGGCGCGTAACATTCAGCCGTAATGCGTTCATTCCAGTCGTGGTATGGGTGCGCCGAATCCTGAACCTCAATAACTTCAAGCCAGGCATTTTCTCGGGGAGGTTGATAGAAATGCCCGTGAATACAGATATATTTTTCCAAGTGTTTGGTTTCCGTTAACCGTCAAGGCAATCCCTGTCCGGGCGTCTCGACAATGAATCAAAACTAAGTTCCTATTTCGTCCAGTTCGAACTCACTTATTTCTTTTTCAAGTTTGAGGACAGAAATGGCGAGCGGTGGCAAAGTTAGCGAAATCGAGTAATCTCTACCATGCAATTTTACGGGAGACGTCATGAGTAATCCTCCATTCAAAACGCCCGTACCGCCGTATTCAGGATGGTCAGAATTAAATATCTCTTTCCACTTCCCTCGCACACCGACACCGAGTCGATAATGATGCCTGACCTCCGGCGTAAAATTGCACACCACTACCAACGTCTGCTCCCGGGTTTCACCTTTCCGCTCATAGGCAATCACACTACTTTCCCGGTCGCTGTAGTCAATCCACTGAAAGCCTTTTTGCTCGAACTGGTGAAGATACAGCGCGGGCTCGGTCTTGTACAGTTCATTCAAATCGCGAATGGCGTTCGAGACGCCACGATGCACCGGATAATCCAGCAGATGCCAATCGAGTCCTCGGTCGTGGTTCCACTCGGCACTCTGACCAAATTCACCGCCCATAAAGATGAGCTTCGAGCCCGGATGCGTGAACATGTAGCCGAACAGGAGTCGGAGGTTCGCGAACTTGCGCCATTCGTCACCAGGCATCCTGCCGAGCAGCGAACCCTTTCCATGGACCACCTCATCGTGGGATAATGGGAGCATAAAGTTCTCTGTGAACGCGTACATGATGCTGAAGGTGATCTCGTTATGATGATATTGACGATGAATGGGATCGAGCTTGAAATAATGCAACGTGTCGTGCATCCAGCCCATCATCCACTTCTGTCCAAACCCCAAACCCCCAAGATACGTCGGCCTTGACACTCCCGGCCAGGAAGTCGACTCTTCGGCGATCGTCACCACATCGGGAAATGTACCGTACACTACTTCGTTCATCTCCTTCAGGAAATTGATCGCTTCGATATTCTCATTTCCCCCGTATTGATTGGGGATCCATTCTCCCGCTTTCCTGGAGTAATCCAGATACAACATCGAAGCCACGGCATCCACACGCAGACCGTCGACATGGTACTTATCGAGCCAGAAAATGGCATTGCTGATGAGAAAGCTCCTGACTTCGTTTCGTCCGTAATTGAATATGTAGCTCTTCCAGTCAGGGTGAAAGCCTTTCCGTGGATCGGCATGTTCATAAAGGAAGGTACCGTCAAAACGGTAAAGCCCATGTACATCGCCAGGGAAATGAGACGGCACCCAATCCAGGATGACTCCAATTCCTGCCTGGTGGAAACAGTCAATCATGTACATAAGGTCGGACGGGCTCCCATACCTGCTTGTCGGTGCAAAGTACCCTGTGATCTGGTAACCCCACGAACCGTAGAAGGGATGTTCCATTAAGGGAAGAAATTCCACATGGGTGAACCCCATCTCCTTCACGTAGGCAACCAATTCATGCGCGAGTTCCGGATAGGTCAAAAATCTTCCCCCCTCTTCAAACTTCTTTCGCCACGACCCCAAATGTACCTCATAGATTGAATACGGCTTCGGTTTGCCGGCGAGTTCCTTTCGCGTCTGAAGCCATTCGGCGTCTTTCCACTCATACCTGGGCTCCCACACGATAGACGCGGTCCGGGGCGGAGATTCACAATAACGCGCGAATGGGTCGGCCTTATCAAGGACTTCTCCCGTATTTGAATGAACCGAATACTTATAGGCTTCACCGTGTTTTATATCCCGGAAAAAGCCTTCCCAGATTCCGGATTCGTCCCACCGCGAATGAAGCTTGTGTTGATTGGGTGTCCAGTGATTGAAGTTGCCAATCACCGAAACAGCGCGCGCGTTTGGCGCCCAAACAGCGAAGTACGTCCCTTCCTGGCCATCATGCGTCACCACGTGTGCGCCGAGTTTGTCGTACAGTTTGAAGTGCTTTCCGCTTTTGAAAAGGTACACGTCAAACTCCGTTAGCAGGCTGAAGCTCGTGCTGATACTGGTCTCCTTTTCCGTTCTTTTGTTTGCCATAGCAACCGTAATGGTCTTTCTCCGGACAGCGTTACGACTTCGTGTTCCCCTTTCTTTCCCTCTCTATTCTTTCCCGCTCCCGGCGATAGCGGGTCACCAGGTAGTGAATTCCTCGCAACGGGACGATCGTCCAATCAGGGCGACCATTCAGTTCATAACCCAGCTCGTATATCGCCTTTTCGATAAGGAACGTTCGAATCAAAATATCATGTTCTTCCGAAAGATTCATGCCCATTCCCATACGTTCGAGGTAAGCGCCGAGGTAAAAGCGCCCGACATAATGCTGCCACTGTTCGGCGGCTTGCTCAAGCAGCTCCATATCGCGTTCGCGATAATTTTCGTTCAACAGGAGTTTCCCGAAAGCAGCGTAATGAAACGACCGCATCATGCCGGCAACATCCTTGAACGGACTCTTCTTTAGTCGTCTTTCGCTGAAGGAAAAACCCGGTTCTCCTTCAAAGTCGATAATCACGAAGTCCTTTCCAGTGAACAAAACCTGTCCAAGATGAAAATCCCCATGAATGCGTGTCTTCATCGCGGTGATTTTCGCCTTGAAGATCTCGCCAAACGCTTCAAGAATCGTTTCATCCATGGCCAGCACTTCGCGGGCAAGGTCATGAATGGCCGGGTTCAGTTTCTTCAGGGACGCTTCCAGCAACGCAAACCGGTCGCGCAGGAGTTTTCTCAGGGAAGAGTAAAGCGAGCGCTGGTAATTGGCAGTAAACGGCTCCGGGACGAAATCAGGATTTGTTCGTTCCGATCCCAGCGCCAAATGCATTTCGGCAGTTCTCTGGCCGAGCCGGGCCACGCGTTCATAGAACCCCTGGCCGATCAACTCCTGTATCACCGCGGGCGCATCGGAAAAATGCAGGCTCGGCGCATCCACTAATGGCGGGAAGTTCACGTCGCGACCGCGTGTAATCACGCGTTCAAAATACCGTCCCACTGAATCAACCGACATTGTCCAGGCCTCTCCCTGGTTTTCGACCTTCTCCTGCAACAGACCCAGGACGGTTACTTTCCCTTCGTCATCGCGGTATTCGATACTTCCCGCATAGCGCGGGGCATTTCGGAACGATGTATGTTCCGTGAGATACCGTACGATCTCGAGATCGGGGTTTATTTCTCTCTCGAGCTTGCGATAAAACTTGAAGAAATAGCGGTCATTGTAAATGATGGCGGTATTGCTTTGATCCGCCTTCAAAATCTTTGATTCTACCTGGGAGGTGTCGGGTTTGGCAAACACGCCGCTGTTGAACTCCAGTACGCCATCGGCATCCTTTATTCGCATTGATCGCCCCATCCCGGTGAAAAGAAAATCCCTGAACGACCGATCGTAGCTGCTGTCCATAATAAATCCGGACTTTCCTTGAATTTCCGCGCGGCACACTACGCTTTGAGCGGTATACTCAACCCGTTCAAGCACTGTATCGGAAGGAACAAACGCGAGGGGCAGGAAATACAATTCAGGAAGGCGTTGCACATAGTGTACTTCGATCATCATCAGGAAGTGTACATCGCCGTCCGCTTTTAGCGGGATGACTTTCTGCACCGTAACTTTGCTAATCGTTTTGGCCTTTCCTCCAAACCACCGGCATTTTCGCAGAAAGGGAGGAAGCAGTACCCGCTCAAATTTTCTCAGTTCGTTGTAGTTGTCAAACAATCGCTCCCAAGAAAGCTCCGCTTCAAACGTGGGAAGCTCTCCCCCTGCCTCACCTCTTGGCTTTTCCGGTGCATCCACCTGGAACCAGTAGTATCCGTAAGGGCCAAGAGTAATAGCGTAATTGCCTTCAGCGACATTCATGAAACGGTTCTGACTGAACACCTCGGTGATATCCGCATCCTTGAACGCCGTCAGGTCAAGCGTAACGGCCTGGGAGAACTGCGAGAGGTTTGCCACTGCGATCAGGCGTTGATCTTTCCAGGTGCGGGCATAGCAAAGGACCTTGGCATTGCTCGTGTTGATGAACTGAATATCTCCCCTACCGAACAGGTTAAGTCGCCTCCGCATGGCGATCACGTGTTTCACCCACCAAAGCAGCGATGATGCATTTTCCTGTTGGATGGCAACATTAACGGACTCGTAACGATAAACCGGGTCGCTGATTACCGGAAGGTACAGGCGTTGGGGATTCGCCGTTGAGAACCCGGCGTTCAGGTTCATATCCCATTGCATTGGCGTACGAACACCATAGCGATCCCCCAGGTAAACGTTATCCCCCATTCCGATCTCATCGCCGTAATAGATCACGGGCGTTCCGGGAAGGGAGAACAGAATCGAATACAGCAATTCAATTTTCCGGCGATCGTTGCTAAGCATCGGGGCGAGCCGTCTTCTAATCCCTACGTTGATCTTCGCTTGTGAATCGGTAGCATATGCCTTGAACAGATAATCCTTTTCCTCCTCCGTCACCATTTCAAGGGCAAGCTCGTCATGGTTTCGAAGGAAAAGACTCCATTGGCAGGTCTCCGGCGCTGGAGGAGTTTGCTGCATGATATCAACGACGGGATAACTATCCTCGGTCCGCAGTGCCAGGAAAAGTCGCGGCATCAGGGGATAGTAAAAGTTCATGTGGCATTCGTCCCCGTTCCCGAAGTACACAGCGGCATCTTCCGGCCACAAGTTCGCCTCCGCTACGAGAATACGATTCTTGAAATGCTTGTCGATGTGGGCTCTCAATTTCTTGAGAAACGCGTGGGTCTGAGGCAGGTTCTCGCAGCTGGTCCCTTCCTCCTCGTACAGAAAGTTAACCGACGACAGGCGAAAACCATCGACACCCATCTTCAGCCAAAAGTCGACTACGTTGAACATTTCCAGCTGAACTTCAGGATTATCGTAGTTCAACTCAGGTTGATGCCGATAATGCCGATGCCAATAGTATGCTTTTGCCTCAGGATCGTAGGTCCAGTTCGTAGCTTCCTCGTCGGCAAAGATCACGCGCGCCTCCTTGTATTTTTCCGGCGTGTCACTCCAAACATAGAAATCGCGAACCCTCGAACCGGGCTTCGCCTTCCTCGCTCTCTTAAACCACGGATGTTGATCGGAAGTGTGGTTAAGTACCAGTTCGGTGATCACCCGGATCTTTCGACGGTGCGCCTCCTTGAGGAATTGTTTGAAGTCGGCAAGCGTCCCGTAATCAGGATGGACATCGTAGTAATCCGTAACATCATATCCGTCATCTTTCAATGGTGACGGATAGAACGGCAACAGCCAGATCGTATCGATACCCAGGTCTTCAAGGTAGTCAAGTTTCTGAATGAGCCCGGGAAAATCGCCAATGCCATCTCCATTGCTGTCATAAAAGGCACGCACGTGCAGTTCGTAAATAACCGCATCCTTAAACCACAGGGCATCGGTATGTCGCGTTCCCGCACTCATGGGTCACATGAAGGATTCATGTATTTCTATCCTGAAAAGGTGAAACGGCATTTTGTAGGGATCAATCTCAACGTAATTCCACTCCTGGGTCCAGGTGTAGCGATCACTCGTCATCAAATCGTGAAGCTTTAGATTGATTTGTTCACCAAGCCTCAGGCGATCCCTGGGAATTTGTACAAATCCCGATTGTCGGCTCTGCGGATCCAAATTGACCACAACAAGGAAGATGTCGGAAAGATCGTCGGTCGCCTTCAGGTAGGCGATGAGGTTATCATTCTGGATCGGACAAAAGCCGATATTCCATGTCGACTGCAAAGCGGGGTGGTCCTTTCGCGCATGGTTGATCATGGTAATGATGTCGGTCAGCCGGTTCGTGCGCTTCCAGTCATAATGCTTCACCTCATATTTCTCCGAATTGAAATACTCCTCTTTGCCTTCGATCGGTGTGTTCTCACAAAATTCATACACCGGACCATAGATCCCGTAGTTTGACGACAAGGTCGCCGCCAGCGCAAGCCGAATAATGAACGCATTTTCACCTTGGTGCTGCAGGTGGTATGGAAGTATGTCGGGCGTGTTGGGCCAGAAGTTGGGCCGGAAATAATTTCTGGAACCACTGAACAAGAGCTCGTTCATGTATTCAGTCAGCTCGTGCTTACTCACCCGCCAGGTGAAGTACGTATACGACTGGGTGAACCCGACCTTCGCCAGCGACGCCATGATTTTCGGACGCGTAAACGCCTCGGAAAGGAAAATAATGTCTTCGTAGTTCTTGTTGACCTCCGCGATCACCCATTCCCAGAATCTAATGGGCTTCGTGTGTGGGTTATCAACGCGGAATATCTTTACCCCCTGTTCAATCCAAAAAAAGACGACGGACTTCAATTCTTCCCACAGCCCCTTCCAGTCTTCAGTCTCGAAGTTGAAGGGATAGATATCCTGATACTTTTTCGGCGGATTTTCGGCGTATTGAATCGACCCGTCGGGCCGCTGTCGAAACCACTGAGGATGTTGTTTAACGTACGGGTGATCCGGCGCGCATTGAAAGGCAATATCCATGGCAATATCAATGCCGTATTTACCTGCGTCCGCAATGAGCTTCCTGAAGTCGTCTATTGCCCCCAGTTCGGGGTGCATACTTTTGTGCCCGCCTTCGTCACTACCAATTGCCCAGGGAGAGCCGGGTTCGCCCTCAGCAGCGCGGACGTTGTTGTTCTTGCCCTTCCGGTTGATCTTCCCAATTGGATGGATCGGTGGGAGATAAAGCACATCAAATCCCATAGACGCAATACGCGGGAGAAGTTTGGCGACATCCCGAAACGTACCATGTTTGCCGTCCAGGGAAGTAGACCGGGGAAAAAGTTCATACCACGTACTGAAGTTCGCCTTCTTGTGCTCCACCACGACACGAAGTTCTTTGTCGTACTCAACCGCAAATTCGGCGAGCGGATGTTGGCGTACAATTTCGGCAAACTCCGGACTTAGCACGAATTCGACCGCAGCGGCATATTGATCTTTGTTCTCAAGGATAGCAATGGCGTTGTCGAGCGCTGGCTCTGAAAACCTGCGTAACATTTGAGCCCCCTCCATGAGCTCAACGTGCACATCCACACTGGCCGCCGCCTTTTTTCGAAAGCCATCGTACCACGAATCAAGGTGATCAACCCAGGCGCTAATGGAAAAGACATAAACCCCCTTTTCAGACACCGGGAAGCTTGCGTACCACGAGTCGTTATAACCCGGCGTCAAAGGAATGGTTGACCATTTCCGTGCTCCCTCCTTTTTATACTTCAGGGAACCTCGGAGATGATCATGCCCATCCGCAAAAATATCGGCTGTGACAACAACCTGCTCCCCCACGGTACGTTTGGCGGGGTAACGTCCACCATCAACCTGCGGCTGCACATTTTCAATAATAACCCTCGAACGCCCGTCTTTTATCATGCTCTTACATTAGTCTTGAAGCACCACCGTTGAGTATGCCGGTATCCGCGCCTCGCCATCCTCAATCCGGATTTCACCCTTCGTTGAGTAAGTGACCTTGGAAAATTTCCCGATGGTCCCCTCGAGCCTGACTGTCACCTCGACATCGGCAACGTTGTGAATCACAAGACGTTCTTCATTATCATGCCTGCGAAAGAAAGCGACAATCTCATCAGCAGGAATATCCACTTCTTCAATGTCGCCATAGGTCAAGGCCGGGC
>CAZIAG010000020.1:0-17287 GCA_964537375.1 uncultured Roseivirgaceae bacterium | reverse complement strand
CGTGCCTCATCGGAAATAGAGGTAGCGACTTGAAACATGAGGTCTTCATCCCACGTTGCGGCAAGGCCGATGGCCTGCGGATAAACTGTAGCCAGTCCGGCGCGAGCAACGCCGTGTAATGCTTCCGACCACCAATTGTATGCGGGAATACCCAGGCGTTCAATAGCCGGCGCGTTGTGCATCATCTGACCGATCTTTTCTTCCAGCGTGAGCCGCGCAACAAGGTCCTCCACCCGAGTGTCGATATCCAGCGTTGTATCCTGAAAGGGAAATGCAACCCGATCCTGGTGAACCGAACACGCGATCATAAAAAGGAACAACAGGCAGCAGGGTAGCGATTTCCTTATGCGGGAAAGAACATTTTGCATTTATATGAATTGTTTTGAATACTGACTTACCGAACCCTGAACGTCGCCTGGGCTGGCGCACTCACACCGAGGTCAATGCTTCGTTTGATCGGCACAGCGCCACCGACTGAAACGCGAAAATCACCCGGCTCCACGACCGATTCCCCCGTTGTATTAACAATCGCCATCATGTCAGGGGTGATCGTAAACCGGACAACCTGAGATTGTCCCGGCGCCACGTTGACGCGTTTAATGCCCTTCAACGAAAACAACGGTACCTGTTCCTCTTTCGAAGCCAAATCAGTGAGATACAATTGCACGACATCTTCAGCTTCGAGCTGACCAGGATTGCTGACGGTTACATCCACGTCAATGGATTGACCTTTTTTGATCGTTGTTGCTGAAAGTTTTATGTCGCCGTAAGCGAATTTGGCGTAGCTAAGGCCATAGCCAAACGGGTACATCGGTTCCGCTTCCATGTAGCGGTAGGTGCGGCCCTTCATGCTATAATCCTCATACGGAGGCAGTTGATCAAGGGATTTCGGAAACGTGATGGGTAGTCGGCCCGAAGGAGCCACCTTTCCAAAAACGATATCAGCGAGGGCGTTACCAGCCTCCTCACCGGCATACCACACGAGCAACACAGCATCCGCGAGCTCATGCACTTCCGAGAGGTTCATCGGGCTTCCGCCTGTGATAACGGCGATGATCGGTCTGTTATGACCCTCTCGCAGCTTCTTGAGGAAATCGATCTGAACCTGGGGCAGATTGTAATCCAGACGGTCTCCGTAATGCGGGGACGCGATAGATTCACCTTCTTCGCCTTCCAATGCACCCGTCAGACCCAACACGACTATAGTCGCATCACTGGACCTCGCGTCACCCGTAGTCCAGTCAATCGGATTCACATTCGCCCGATCGATCATGATACCAGGCTTGTAATGCAGTTGACTTCCGGGTTCTATGGCAGCAGCAATTCCCTCAAGGTAAGTTACCATATTCGGATTCACGCCGTAGTAGTTCCCGATCAGCGCGTAGACAGTTTCAGCATTGGGGCCGGTGACAAAATACTTCTTCAGGTCGTTCCTCAAGGGCAAGACACCATCGTTCTTCAGCATGACGATCGACTTCAGGGCCGCTTCCCGAGCGAGGCGGCGATGCTTGTCGCTGTCGATGACTTTTGCATCAAGGGAAGCCCAGGGATTATCATCAACCGGGTCAAACATACCAAGTTTGAATCTTGTTCTAAGCAACACTTTCAATGCGTCGTCGATCTCCTTCTCGGTGATAAGCCCTTTCTTGACAGCATCCACGAGCGCGGGAAACTCATCCCCACAATTCAGGTTAACACCACGCTTGACAGCCAGCGCAACCGCCTCTTCTTTGGTGGGTACGGTCTTATGGCCATTATCCGAATACAAATCGACCAAAGCCCAACAGTCGCTCACAATGTGACCCTTGAACTGCCATTCACCACGCAACACATCCTGAAGGAGATAGCTGTTTGAACAACAGGGTTCACCGTTTGTGCTGTTGTAAGCGCACATCACTGCTTCAACTCCCGTTTCAACAAGTGCCTTGAATGCGGGTAAGTAAGTTTCATAAAGATCCTTTTTCGAGGACGTTGCGTCGAACTCATGGCGCAACCGTTCGGGACCGCTATGGACTGCAAAGTGTTTGGCGCACGCTGCCGTCTTGAGATATCCTGGGTGATCACCCTGGAGCCCCCGCACGAAGGCCATTCCCAGTCGCGACGTCAGGTATGGATCTTCTCCATAAGTCTCCTGCCCTCTGCCCCACCGAGGATCGCGAAAGATGTTGATGTTTGGTGTCCAGAACGTCAGTCCACTGTATTGAAGATGATATCCTTTTTTGGTGGACACGTTGTAGTTGGCGCGGGCCTCATCCGAGATCGCGGTGGCGACTCTAAATATGAGGTCTTCGTCAAACGTAGCGCCGAGACCGATTGCCTGGGGAAAGATCGTAGCAACGCCGGAACGACCAACACCATGAAGTGCCTCGTTCCACCAATTGTATGCGGGAATATTCAATCGGGGAATCGCCGGACTGCGATGCATCATCTGGAGGGCCTTTTCCTCCAGAGTCAATCGTGCGACAAGATCGTTGATCCTTGCATCGAGTGGTTGATTCGGATCCCGGAAGATTTCGGTCTGCGCGCCGGCGCAAAATGAAATCAGGAGAAAGAGGACGGCATAGCCTGTTCGTGCTACACGGTATTTGGTTTGCATCATCGTTTATGTTAATAATACAATTTCTTTTTGACCCACGTCCTCCATCTCCCGCCGGGTATTTACCCGGTGAAGCTAGTCATCACATAGATCACAATACCAATTACGACCAGCGAGAATACAATATCCCAAACATCGTAACTTGTCCGGTTTGCCTTCTTCTGTTCTTCAGACAGCGTGCTGAACGTAAGTCCCTGTACCTGGGCTGTGGAAGGCGCCGGTGTAAAGGCACTTACCGCAATACAAAGGACAACGGAGAACAGGAAAAACCACGAAGCAAAGGTCAGGAAGTTTACATTGCCGTACGTGTAAAGTACACTGCCTTTCGGCAGATGATCCACGGCTAACTCCAGGGCAATGCGCAGGAACGCGACACCAAGACCCACTACCAGGGTAGTCATGGCGCCCTTCGCATTAATACGCTTATGGAAAATACCAAGTAGAAATACGGCGGTGATCGGCGGTGCAATGTACGCCTGCACCGACTGGAGATATTCATAAAGTACGCCGGAAATATTTTGCATGACCGGAATCCACAAAATCCCCAGCACTACGACAATTCCCGTAGCGATACGTCCTACTCGCACGAGTTTATCCTCAGGCGTATTCGGTCGCAGCTTCTTATAGATGTCAACCGTGAAAAGCGTCGAGCATGAGTTGAATACGGACGCGAGCGAACTCATAAGGGCTGCCAGCAACCCCGCAACAATAAGTCCGCGAAGACCGATAGGCATTTTATTCATCAGCAGCGCAGCAAACGCTTCATCCGCATCGTTCCATTGAAGTTCACCCTTGTTCTTTAATGCGAGGGCTACCACGCCGGGGATGAGGAAAAGGAACACCGGAAGGAGTTTCAGAAAGCCACCGAAGATGGTGCCGCGGCGACCCTGCGTTATATTTCTCGCGGCGAGCACGCGCTGTACAATGTATTGATCAGTGCACCAATACCATATCCCGACAATCGTGCTGGCGAATACGAGACTCGGCCAGGGGAACTCCGGATCGTCGGCCGGCCTCCACATGTTGAGATATCCGTCGGGCAATGCTTCACGCATACCACTCCAGCCACCCACCGCGTCGAGGCCAAACCAGGTCAAGGTTCCGGCCCCGATGACAAGCACCACGGTTTGCAACGCCTCTGTATACACGACAGCGCGCATACCACCGAGAATCGTGTAGATACCTGTCAATACAACGGTAGCCAGTGCGCCATACCAAAATGGAATTTGCAAGATGGAGGAGATCACAATACCGCCCGCGTAGACCGTGACAGACACCTTAGTCAGCACGTAGGCAATCAGCGAGAAGAGGCTGAGAAACCAGCGTGTATTGGAGCTAAACCGTCGTTCGAGGAACTCGGGCATGGTAAAGACGCCGCTGCGCAGATAGAATGGAAGAAAAACCCATCCGAGGAGGATGACAATCCATGCATGAAGCTCATAGATCAGCATCGGCATCTTTCCGCCCGCACCCGCACCCGCGAGCCCGACGATGTGCTCTGAGCCGATGTTCGATGCGAAGATGGACGCCCCGACGACGAACCACCCGATATTACGACCGGCGAGGAAATAGTCTTCGGTATTCTTTTGTTTTCGGGTCATCACCCAGGCGGCAAGACCTGCCAATCCGAGGAAATAGGTGGCGATGACAACCCAGTCAAGTGTTTCAAAACGATCCATAGGTCAGGTTTAAGGTTTTGTTGGGTGTAACAAATAAGGCTTAAATTTGTTGTATTAATCGTTATGTTCCATCCTGCCGGTCATCTTTAATAGGCATGGAAAAGACCCAAATGCCCACAACTCCCCGAGAGCCCTAAAGTAATGATTCCGGGCGATTCTGCAACCGATTGCATTTTTATTTGGGTAAACGACTCTAAATATGGTTTTTTTGTCTTAAAATTGCTGTGCAAGCGATTGAAATGAGTAGCCCCAAAGACGTCACAATCTACGACATAGCCAAGGCTCTGGACATCTCACCCGCAACCGTGAGCCGGGGGCTAAAAGACCACCCAGGGATCAAAAAAGACACGAAAAAGCGCATTCTGGAGGCCGCCATGAAGATGGGCTACCAGCACAATAACTTCGCGCGCAACCTCCGGGTCAAAAAAACAAACACCATCGGGGTCGTCATCCCTCGCCTGAACAGCTATTTCATGTCCACCGTGATCGCCGGTATGGAAAAAGTTGCCAACGATCGCGGCTATATTTTGATTATCAACCAATCGCAGGAATCAGTCAAGAACGAGATCGCCAGCGTGAACACCATGTTCAACAGCCGTGTCGATGGCCTGCTCGTTTCACTTGCCTACGACACCGAAAATCTCGACCACTTCAATGCTATGCTGAAAAAGGAGATCCCGATCATCTTCTTCGACCGCGTTGCGGAAATCTCCAAAGGTACCAGCATCGTCATCGATAACGTCAAGGCAGGGTACGACGCCACACGCCATTTGCTTGAACAGGGATGCACACGAATCGTCTACCTCGGCGGGAACCTCAAACGCAATGTTTACGCCGACCGTCTGAGAGGCTACCAACAGGCCCTGGCGGAACGGAATATCCCCTACGATCCCAATTTAACTATCATCAGCAACCTCAGTGAACAAGCCGGCATCGAGGCTGCGAATCAAATGATGGCGATGGATCCCATGCCGGACGGCGTTTTTTCTGCTAACGACACGGCCGCGGTCGCCCTCATTGGCGAACTCAAACAGAACGGCATCTCCGTACCGGAACAAATCGCTGTAGTCGGCTTCAACGACGATCCGATCGCCCGCGTAGTCGAACCCAACCTCACGACTGTACATTATCCCGGTCATGAAATGGGTGAGATCGCGGCGACAACCCTGCTGAACACATTGATGAAGATGCCGTCAGCCAAACTGAACACGCTGGTTTTGCGGCATAACCTGATCGTTCGTCAATCTTCGTTGCGCAACAAATAATTCCTTTGAGAATGAATATACGGTCTTGGCTCCCCGTAGTCCTGCTCTTCCTTTCGTCCCTGACGTACGCCGATGACGGGTATCGTTTGTGGTTGGTTTATGACAAAATCGAAGACGAGGCAGTACGGCAACGCTATATGAACCTGATCCAGGGATGGCTGGTGATCGATAACTCAGCAACCGCCGAAGTAGTCAAATCGGAGTTGCGGTTAGCCCTCGACGGACTTTTCGGCACGCGCATTCCTCAGCTCAAACACGAGGAAAATAACTTCCTCGTCGCCGGCACAACCACAACGCTCGTCGACCAATATCCCGAGATCAGAAAACACACAAAGAACCTTTCCGCCGAAGGCTATGCACTTTGTACCGTACGGCGCAAAGGCAAATCGATCACTGTAGTCGCCGGAGGGTCCCCCACGGGAATGCTCTATGGTACCTTCCATTTGTTGCGACTGCTTCAAATGCACAAACCCATCGACGACCTGGAGATCATAATGAATCCGCGCACGAAGGTCCGCATCCTGAATCACTGGGATAACCTCGACGGAACGGTTGAGCGCGGCTACGCCGGTTTTTCTATCTGGGATTGGCACAAACTACCCGACTACATCGATCCCCGATATCTCGACTATGCCCGGGCGAACGCCTCCATCGGAATCAACGGGACCGTCCTCACCAACGTCAACGCCAACGCGTTGGTATTAACCCCCCATTACCTGGAAAAAGTTAAGGCGCTGGCAGAGATATTTCGACCTTATGGAATCAAAGTGTACCTCACCGCCCGGTTTAGTGCACCCATAGAGATCGGCGGACTGAAGACCGCGGACCCCCTTGACGAGGAAGTCAGGACATGGTGGAAAAACAAGGTGGACGAGATTTACCGACTGATCCCCGACTTTGGCGGCTTCACGGTAAAAGCCAATTCTGAGGGTCAACCCGGTCCTCAAAACTATGGTCGTTCCCACGCCGACGGAGCTAATATGCTCGCTGAGGCCCTGGCCCCCCACCATGGCATTGTGATGTGGCGGGCGTTTGTCTATGATAATAACGTCCCCGTTGATCGTACCAAGCAAGCCTATGATGAATTCAAACCACTCGATGGTTCGTTCCTGGACAACGTGATGATACAGGTGAAGAACGGACCGTTGGATTTCCAACCGCGCGAGCCGTTCCATCCACTGTTTGGCGCAATGCCAAAGACCCCACTTATGATGGAATTCCAAATCACACAGGAATACCTCGGCCAGGCAACCCACCTGGTATACCTCGCGCCAATGTATGAAGAGTGCCTTGACGCCGACACGTACTCGAAAGGGAAAGGTTCAACGGTTGGGAAAGTGGTTGATGGATCAGTCGATGGTCATTCGTTGACCGGCATGGCGGGCGTAGCCAATATTGGCACAGACCGGAACTGGTGCGGACACCCCATTGCACAATCAAATTGGTATGCATTCGGAAGACTCGCCTGGGACCCTACGCTGGGCTCAGCGGAGATCGCCGAAGAATGGATTCGAATGACCTTCGGAAACGACGACGCGGTTGTAGAGACGCTAAAGTCCATCATGATGGCTTCCCATGAGATTACTGTACAATACATGACGCCACTGGGCCTCCATCACATCATGGGTTATGGTCATCACTACGGCCCCGGACCGTGGGTGCGTGAAAAACCGCGCCAGGACTGGACTTCCGTTTACTATCACAAAGCTGACGAAGGAGGCATTGGGTTCAACCGTTCATCGACGGGGACAAACGCTCTGGAACAATACGCCCCTGAAGTGCGAAAACTTTATAACTCGCCGGAAACTTGCCCCGATGAGTACCTCCTTTGGTTTCATCATCTTCCGTGGGACCACAAAATGAGATCCGGAAGAATCCTTTGGGATGAGCTTGCCTTTACGTATCACCGTGGCGCCGACTCGGTCAGGTGGATGCTACGTCAATGGGATACGCTACGCGAGAAAATCGACCCGACGCAGTTCCGGCACGTTCAACAATTTCTAACCATACAGGAGAAGGAAGCCCGGTGGTGGCGCGACGCATGTCTTGCGTATTTTCAGCAATTCTCAAAGCGTCCAATACCAAAGGGTCTTGAAGCACCGGCCCATTCTGCCGAATACTATGAGAAGTTGGAGTTTCCATATGCACCAGGAATTAGACCGAGGTGGTAAGGCCTCTGGATGATATTTACTCCAACGCCGAGTCAAGACGCTTTTCCGCGAAAGCGCGATCTCGCTCTGCGTAATCCGCAAGTTGTTGCCGTGTTTCCGAGTTGATGCGTGCAACGGTGGCAATCTCGATCGCCTCAAAACGATGCTCTTCCATTCGCAACAGGTTATCAAATGGTCCGCGGGTCGAGATCAGTTTGACGACCACGGGCGCCGTCTCAATCGCTACAAAAAGAAGAACGATAAACCAATGCGCCCAGAAGATGGCGCTGCTCTTGTCTGTGGTCCTGGCGAGTGCTTCCATTCGTGCCGCCGGTCCATCCACTGCCCTTCGTTCCAAAGCAGAAACTTCCGCTATCATAGCGGCCTCGCTTTCGGCCAATGTCTTCTCGAGCTGCCGAATACGCTCACCGTACTGGTTCTCCATGCGTCGCAATTCCTCCTCAGCGCGATCCGCATCTGCCTTCTTTAGTTGATAGATTGGTCCGGGATTCCGACGACGACTTCCGCCCGTACCGTCTGCTTCCTGTTGCGCGATTTTAACCAGTTCGTCGCGCTGCGCCTTCCGAACCGCAATTTCAGCCCGTAACGCGTCGCGCTCCGTGCGCAGGCTGTCCTGGAAAGGAGTGTACCTCAACTTCACCTCGCGCTCTTGCCGGCGATAAGTCTCCTGTTCCATGATACGCAGCTCGGGTTCAATCTCCTTTTCGAATATCTTCAACTCCAACGGTCGTGCAATCACCACCGAGATCACTACGGCAAGAAGCAGACGCGGCAATGCCATCCACAGCTCTCTGCGAATATTGCCTGTCTTTCGCATGCTGCTAATAATGTAGCGATCCAGGTTAAAGATCATCAGACCCCAGATCAGTCCCAATACAACCGACGCCGCCACACTATCAAACACCGTAAACAGTGCATAACCACCGGCAAGGGCTGCGAAGAGCCCAGTAAAAAAAATTGTGGCGCCCATTCCCGCGTATTTGCTGGTCTCGGTTGGACACTGATTCAAAAGCTGCCGGTCGGCGCCGGAGCAGAGCAGGAAGAATCCGGTGATTTTGGTCATGTAACGGTTAGAACGGGGCATGGCTGACACTTATTGTTTGGATCCACATTTCCATGCCAGTTATGACGACTCAAACCAAGTCTGTAAAGAGGCGTCCCTAAGGCGTATTGTACATACCCGGACAACGGCGTGTCCGTTTTTGCCAACTTCAGAAGCCAATTTCAAATAGCATTCATGTAATACAGCGTGTTCTAATTCAAAATTTTGACCTCACGCGGTCCGTACATTTGTGCATCTTGGAATTACCTATGAACCTGGAAGGACTATCACCAGAACAGCAAAAATTCATTATCGACCTCAATCGACGCATCCGTCTGCTTGAGTCGAAGTTGGTTATTCTTCAGGCCCGGCTAGTGAAGATTGATCCGGAATTGACACATAACCTCGCTCGTGACTTTCAACATCTAAGCCTCAACTAATCCTGATGCAATCAGTTCAGCCGGCAATGCCCGGCAGCTCGTCAGAAAGTTGAACTTCGCCCTCCGGCACGCCTTCGTGGCGAACGAGCTTTGCACCATTGTATTCAGTGACCGTAACACCCTCCGGCCATCGCTCGCGCATCCTTACTTGTTCCATGAGAAAGTCGGCATCGGAGGGTGACAATAGGATATAAAGCGGCACGCGGCCGCGGTGATTTTCTTTATAGCGCTGCAACGCCCGGTCGATGTCTGGAAGTGCCAATCGTGCCATGGTTCCTCGACCGGAAAAAATGTTGTTCCCGAAATTCGCGACTCGGGGCGGTTATTTCATGCCGTCCTTCCGGAGGCTACAAAAAAACTCTTCCAGTGTCACTTTGTGTATGGCCAGCAAGCGACAAAGGCTTTTTATCGTAAGATTGGTTTTCCCTTTCTCCATCCTCCAATACTGTACCCTGGGAATGTCGTAGTCGTAGGCGAAATCTTCGTGGCTCGTATAGCCCTTTGCTTTTCTCAGTTCTGTCAGTCGTGACCCAATCCTCTCCAACGTGACCTTTAACGCATCTTCGTTCACCAGCAGTTTATTAACGTTCTTCTTGAATGGCCAATATGTTTAGTAATCATCCTTCCTGTTACTCCGTATAATAACACATCTTATAAGATACGAGTTCAGCAAGTCTTATCCCTGGACGGGTATTCCTCAAAAGAAAGCGGTAAAATCTACCGACAGATGAAGCCGGACAGACTTTACCTGGAAGAGGTTCCACCGGCACAACCCGGCCCTCCTAAAAATAGGCCACTCAAATTTTGGCACCAGCTAAGGCAAAAAAGGGTTCGATTCACCGGCAATGCGTATCTTAAGGCAATGATTCGTTAAATTAAGTCCAAATTTAATTCTCCATGGTTAAAAAGAGTTTCGTGGTTTGCCTTCTTGTTTCGGCGGCAGTCACCATTCATGCGGTTGGTCAGGACCTTGACCTTGCCTACCAGCGGGAATATTTCCACTCCTCCAAGGGTTTTGAATTACCTTATCGCATCTTGTTTCCCGAGGGGTATGACGGCGACCAACCTTACCCTTTGATCGTCTTCCTGCACGGGGCAGGTGAAAGAGGAACTGATAACGAAAAACAGCTGGTACATGGCGCCACGCTTTTCACCCGCGAAGACATTCGCCGGGATTATCCCGCTATTGTAATCTTCCCGCAATGCCCGGAAGGCGGCTACTGGTCTTCCGTCGAAATAGACCGCACGAAGAACCCGTATGACCTCAAGTTCGATTATGAAAAGCCCCCAACCCTGGCCCTTGAGGCTGTCGCCGAGTTGGTCGAAGAAATCTCGTCTTTGGAAAATGTCGATAAAGACCGGCGATACATAATGGGATTGTCAATGGGTGGAATGGGCACCTTCGAGATGGTATACCGCTACCCGAAACTTTTTGCCGCAGCAGCACCGATTTGCGGCGGCGGAAATCCCGACCAATACGACAAGCGGGTCAAGCAGGTGGCCTTCTGGCTGTTCCACGGTGACGCCGACGCCGTTGTCGGAGTGGACGAGTCGCGCCAAATGAACCAACGTCTCCAAAAGCTCAAAGTAGCCGAACTGCGGTACACGGAATATCCAGGCGTGAACCACAACAGTTGGGACAGTGCTTTCGCAGAGCCGGAGCTGCTGCCCTGGATGTTCTCAAAGCGGCGCTAACGCTACACCGAATGGAATTTCAAATGCCGCAGGTTCCACAACCGTTTGCGGCGTGGTGTCTTTTCGCACAATGCAAAAGGTTTATAACTTTACGGCCTTTGTAACGATCCATGGCCGAAGAAAAGAGTCTCAACTTCCTGGAGGAGATCATCGAACGTGACCTCAAGGAAGGCAAATACGATAAGATCATCACGCGGTTTCCGCCGGAGCCCAACGGGTATCTCCACATGGGGCACGCCAAGAGCATTTGCCTGAACTTTGGGCTCACCCAGAAATTTGGCGGCTACACAAACCTGCGCTTCGACGATACCAACCCCGTTACAGAAGAGACCGAGTACGTCGAAAGTATCAAGAATGATGTCCGCTGGCTAGGATTTGAGTGGAAGAATGAGCTCTACGCCTCGGATTACTTTCCGCAGTTGTACGAGTTCGCCATAAAGCTAATCAAGAAAGGCCTTGCCTACGTCGATGACAGTTCAAGCGAAGAAATCGCCGAACAGAAGGGCTCCCCCACCCGGCCCGGGACGGAAAGTCCTTTTCGCAACCGGACTGTCGATGAGAACCTAAAGCTCTTTGAAGAAATGAAAGCCGGCAAATACCGCGACGGCGAAAAGGTACTTCGGGCCAAAATCGACATGGCGCACCCCAACCTTCATATGCGGGATCCCATCTTGTACCGGATCAAACATGCTCACCATCACCGCACGGGGGACACGTGGTGCATTTATCCCATGTACGACTTCGCCCACGGCCAAAGCGACTCAATCGAGCAAGTGACACACAGTATTTGCACCCTGGAATTCATTCCTCACCGTGAACTTTACGATTGGCTGATTGAGAAACTGGAGATATATCCTTCGCGACAATACGAATTTGCCCGACTCAACATGACCTACACGGTAATGAGCAAACGAAAGCTTCTGCAGCTCGTCAACGAAAAGCATGTCAGCGGTTGGGACGATCCACGTATGCCCACGTTGAGCGGCGTACGACGTAGAGGTTATACGCCGGAGAGTATTCGCGAGTTTTGCGACAAGATTGGCGTCGCGCGTCGCGAGAACCTCATCGATGTGGGCTTGCTCGAATTTTGTGTGCGTGAACATCTCAACAAGATCGCTCTACGGCGGATGGTGGTATTTGATCCCTTGAAGGTCGTGATTACGAACTACCCGGAAGGGAAATCCGAAATGCTCAAAGGCGAAGAAAATCCTGAAGATCCGAATACGACGTTCAGGGACATTCCATTCAGTGGCGAACTGTATATCGAGCAAGAGGATTTTATGGAAAACCCGCCAAAGAAATTCTTCCGTCTCGCACCAGGTCAAATGGTCCGCCTGAAACATGCGTATATTATCCGGTGCGATGAAGTAGTGAAGGATGCCGATGGTAAGGTTTTAGAAGTACGTTGCACCTATATCCCGGAAAGCCGGAGCGGCTCGGATACGTCAGGAATCAACGTCAAGGGAACCCTTCATTGGGTGAGCGCTGCGCAGACAATTAACATTGAGGCCCGCCTGTATGATCGACTATTTAAGATAGAGAATGTCGGGGATATCGAGGGGGACTTTCGCGATCACCTCAATGAGCATTCTCTGCAGGTAATTCCGGGAGCCCTGGCCGAACCTGCGATTTCGGGGGCAAAATCAGGAGACCGGTTTCAGTTCCTCCGCAAGGGATATTTCTGCATGGATCCCGATTCCAGGGACGGAAAACTCGTCTTCAACCGCACAGCCACCCTGAGAGACATGTGGGCCAAAGCATCAAAAAGCTAGCCGACGATTCTTTCGCACAAGACTGCGCAGACGCCCGAGTACTCACGTTATAGAACCAGAAATATGTATTTCGTTTTTTCGGTTGAGTAACCCAGAATGAACGACAACGATTTGACCAAGGTGGAGAATTTGTCCGGCTTAACAAGGAACCCGGCATTCATCAATTTGCATTGACGGATTTCTTCCTTGTTCGTTGTGGTCGAATACATGACCACCCGAATATCACGGAAACGCGGGTTGCCCCGAATCGCCTCCAGGCACTTGCGCCCATCCATTACAGGCATATTGATGTCCAGAAAAATAAAATCGGGAGCGATTATGAGATTATTCAACAAGTCCAGCGCTTGTTGTCCGTTAGTCGCAGTCAACACAACGATCGACTTGTCAATATCCATTACGGCTTCCGTGAAGAATTCAAAATCTTCCGGATCGTCGTCCACAGCTAGTATTACCATAGATCAGGCGGGGTCACCTGAAATATACGACCTATTTGTTAACCTCAGTTCTCACTAAATCATTTTTTTGGAAGCGAGCAATTTGCTCGTCGACGTAGTAACGCAGGGGTATACCCGTTTTCAGGACTACCGGAATGCGGTACCCGTATAAGAGTTTTTTGATCCGTGTTTCCCACGCTTTTGCTTCAAACCTGAACGTCACCCTACCTGAAGGTTGCGGCTCTTTTTCTACAGGCCCCTGGTCAATTGACGAATCAATCATTTCGTTATACAAGGCAGATCGGTTGAGCAACAGATAAAAGCCCCAGAGCCTTATTTCCACGATCGGCTGGTCTTTCATCTGTTCACGGCAAAGGTTGGTTGGCATGTCCATATCGGTTCGGATTTGGTGTAGATGATTGAATGAAAAAACCGTACCCGATGAATGATCGGCCAAAAACGTCGGCGATTATGCCTTTTCAAACTCGACAAAGAAGGTTGCGCCCTTTCCTGCTGAAGATTCGCACCACACCTGGCCGTCCATCAGCTCTACATACTTCTTGACAATGGACAGGCCGAGGCCTGTTGAATTCTCACCGTCAGTAGGTCGCGCACTGAGTTTCTGAAACTTTCTGAACAATAGAGGTATTTCATCCTGTTTAATACCCGGACCTGAATCCTGGACCGAGATGCGCACCCGGTTGTCACGGCTATCGACGCGGATCCGTATTTCTTTTCCTTTCTCGGAGAACTTGACCGCATTGGAAACCAGATTCTCCATCACCTGGGTCACAAAAAGCTGATCGCCCCGGATCTTTACCCCGTTGATCGGTGTCGAATGTATCTGAATATTTTTCCGGGCCGCGCTCTGTGCAAATGTTTTGACGACCTGGCCGATCAATGGCTCCAGCGGCACCTCCTCCATCGACAATTTAATTCGGTTCTGTTCGATCGAATCCAGGTCCAGGATATTGCTGATCATTCGATTTAACCGAATGGCGGCGTCTTGTATACCATGAACAAGTTCTTTTTGATCGTCGGGGAGGTCGCGGTTGACCAGCATCAACACCTGCGCCAGGCCATGAACGTGGTTGATCGGCGCCCGTAAATCATGGGCGAGTATGGAAATAAGGTTGGATTTCTCTTCGTCCAAGGCAATCAGTTGCGCATTTCGCTTCTCCAGCTGCTGATTCTGAAGTTCAATGCTCTTGCGTTGTTCGTCGATCTGTCTTTTTTGCTGACTCCTCTTCCGGTAGAGGAAAATGATGATCAGGAGAAAAACGAGGATAATGGTCGCCAACGCAATCAAAAAGTTTCGGGTGCGTGTCTCCTTCTCAATCTGCTCGTATTTACCCATCAAGTCATTGTATTGAATCTCCTTTTCCTTGGTGAGCAACACCACCATCTCGTTGGACTGTATGGCGAGACTTTCGACAAAGTGATACAATTCCTTATCGATATAATGACTGATGATGGTTTCCAGCTTTGCCGCAAAGGCCTTATCCGAAAAAAAGGCGGAAAGGGGTTCCGCCCAATCGCTGGCCTGCGGGTATATGTACGCATAGCCCTTTCTCTTGACCGGAAACAGATTTTGCCGTTTTACATTCACGGAGGGATTGTCACTGAAGATCATCATGTAAACCGGCAGGTCGATGAACCCAAATGCACTATCGCGAGCCTCCACGGCGCGAAGGATATTCTCGCTGCTCGGAATGTAGTGGATGTCAAATGGTAGTTTACCCTCTTCCTTAAGCCGAAGGATGTCCTGCTCATACGTCGTGCCCGCGATCGTGATTGCTGTGAGGCTAGAGAATATATGATTGAATTCGTCCCTTGTTTGCACTATCGGGATATCTTTTGAGGTGATGAGCACAGAGATATCCGACATATAGGGCGGAGAGAAGTTGACCTGTGCCTGCCGCTCAGGGGTAATTGAAAACGCCGAAACCCCGAACACCCCCGGCTCGTTGCTGTGCCGCACCCGGTCATAAGTATCGGCAAAGCTGCGACCCTCGCGCCATTGCACGGTTAATTCAACATCGTATGTCGCCTCCACAAATTCCCGAAATGCCTCGAAGATCTCATACTCGATGCCCCGCATCACATTCCCGTCCCCGTAAATGAATGGCTGTGATTCGTACCAATAAAGCGTGACAGTGCCCTTGCCTTTCTTGCGCAGGTCAGCCCAGGAAGTGGTCTCGTCCTGCGCAAATGCACCAATAGCTAAAAAGATGAGTATAGCGTTTAGGAAGCATTGTGCTCCGGTGCTTGGCATAGGTCAGCGGGTTACGCACAATTTAGCGCCTAGTTATAAAAAAACGAAAATGGCCGGTAAAAATATGCGCCTCGAATGCTGAGTTGATGGAATGCTTTTTATCGAGCTGGCCGAATAAGAAGCTTGAATGGAACAGCAACTTATCCATTTACTCCTTCGCTTGATTGCTAAAGCAGGCGGTGAATCCCTCGTCAGGGAGCTGATGCGGAAGATCGATGATGACGGGTACGATCAGCAGTGGACAGAAAAGGAGCTCCGAAATGCAATCCAGTATTTGAACTGGCAGATCGAACACTTCGGAACCCCTGAAGCGTCGGCCATCGTCGAAAGCCTGATCGCTCGATTTGGCCTCGATCCCGAATCTTTTACCCGGGACCATACGGCTGGGGAAACAGGCGTCAAGGGGCTGATGTAACTCACAGGCCGGACGATGCGGTAACCTTGAAAATAGATCATCGTCAAAAATACCTCAAAAGGCGAAGCTCAAGGCGGCGAAAGAAGTCGTTCAAAAGGATGTATTGCGCTTGCGTCAACGGCAAAAGCATTATTTTTACCGTTCACTATCGAATTAAGATATGAATACGGTTTGCTCCGCAGTAGAGTGGTCGCATCGCCTCTGCTCCGTCGTCTTGTTGTTCGTCCTATTGACTATCGCCGGGTGTACCGGGGAAAAAACACGAGGTGAGAAAATCACCAATGAGAACATCGTAGAGGTACTGACCGTGTACGGGAAAGAAAATCCGGAGAACGAAGTAATCATCGAAACTGACTACGGCACAATGCGGCTTGTCCTGTATGACGATACACCCCTTCACCGCGCAAACTTTGTGAAACTCATCAAAGAGGGACATTATGAAAATGCCGAATTCTACCGCGTCTTTTATCAGTTCATGATCCAGGCCGGCGACCCGGATAATCAGCTTCCCTATATGATCCCAGCTGAATTTCGGCCAAACCACATTCACAAAAAGGGCGCGCTGTCCATGGCCCGGCAGGACGAAGATAATCCAGCGTTGAAGTCGGCATCCACAGAGTTTTTTATCGTCCACGGATCAAAATATGCAGACTACCAGGTCGACACTGAGGAGGAGAATCTCGGGCTTTCTCTGACCGACGAACAACGGCGCGCCTACATGGAAGTGGGTGGATATATGTCCCTGGACCAGCAATATACGGTGTTTGGTGAAGTCGTTGAGGGGTTCGACGTGATCGACAAGATTGCCGCCGTCAAAGTGTTCAGCGAAGACAAGCCCTTAAAGCGCATTCCGTTGAAGATATATCTCACCGGCAATACGGTGAACATTGATTAGGAGACGAGACAAACTTTCGGCATAACAACGGCCGCCCCCTCCCCATTTTGTTCATCGTTTACCGTCGTTTTTGCGGTATGGCTTTTTCAATGCCATGAACAAACATCCATGGATATCCCCACGTTCTTGTCTCTCCCCCATCACAAACAATGTGATCTCATTTGGGAAGAGGGGCAGTTTATCGATTCAGTCGTCGTCCATCAGGTCAAAGCCAACCTTTACGCTGTAGGAAACTTCTTCGTAGAAGTTCTTTGCCTGCCGCAATCAACTGCCGTAGAACGGATCCAGGTTGCGACCGACGACGTTCTATCAAAATACATTAGTCACATAGACATCGCGGCATTGTTCAGATTAGGATAAATCGAATTAATCAAAATCTGTCAACCTCACGCAGTATGCGGGATAACCTATTGTACGGTTAAAACAGCCGGTTTTCCCACTCGACGCCTTGAATCACCGTCCGGAAACTATGTTTACCTCAGCGCATCGCTTCATTGTCTTGAATGCATCGATGCATTAGTTTATCCGACAAATCAAATCATAAGATATGAAAACCATAGCCAGCTTTCTCTCCATGTCGGTGCTGCTGATCACCTGGGCGGCAACCG
>CAZIAG010000019.1:0-17424 GCA_964537375.1 uncultured Roseivirgaceae bacterium | reverse complement strand
CGCCTCGTCTTTTTTCCCGGCCTTCATCAGGGTGCCGATCTCCTTGGCCAATATATTGGATTCGGCGAGCAAGGCGTCTTGCTGTTGCTGCGTCTGGCGGCGTTGCTGGTCAAGCGACAGTATGTTGTCGATCGTCGCTTCGATATCCTTTAGCCTTCGCTTTTTCAGGCCGGCGATGACTTTTTCCTTTTGATCCCGGATGAATGAAACCTGGAGCATGGTTTTTGGTGTTTAATAAACGGGTTCCAAAAATAGCTTTATTTGGAATGACCGCTCAACCGGGGCTTGAAGAAAATGCGTCCGGCCGTTTGATAATGTCGATTTTTAGCCTATTATTGCATCGTCATTCGGCTTTATCTCAAGCCCTCTGAAAAAATCCGGCTCATTTACTGCTAACTTTTTACTTCAAGGACTTTCCGTATTGACGAACTGGTTTCAATACTGTTCTCAGTAGAACTCGCAAGAACACAACAACACAAATTCAATTTTTTTAAACCAACATGTATACCATTGATGATCTGAACATCAGACTTCTTTCAGAGTTGAAAGAAATCGCTGAGGGGATGGGTATTAAAAATGCCAAGAAGCTTTCCAAGCAAGATCTCGTCTACAAAATCCTCGATCAGCAGGCTGTCGCCCCCGAGATGGCACCCTCTAATCAAAAGACTGTTAACGCCGGAACCGGCGAACCTGAACGCAAGATGCGGCCCCGTCGCCGGGAGAATGTCGCGCCGCCGGCCGGTAAACCTGAAAAAGAACTTTCATCTGACGAGTTGCTCGACTCCCTGAACATGGACTTCGACAGCTCGGTAACAAAATTTGACGATAAGCCTGAAACGGAGAAATCCGATTCGGACGACGGAGCATCAAACGCTTCGCCGAAGGAAAACCGCGAGCAAAAGCCGCAGGTGACTCAGCGTTCCATTCGCGACTTCGACGGGGCCATCAGCAATGAAGGTGCGCTGGAGATCATGCAGGATGGCTACGGGTTCCTGCGTTCGTCTGATTACAACTACCTCGCATCCCCCGACGACATTTATGTGTCGCCCTCGCAGATAAAACTTTTCGGCCTCAAGACTGGTGATACCGTGAAGGGTTTGATCCGTCCGCCCAAGGAGGGAGAGAAGTACTTCGCCTTGCTGAAGGTGGAATCTGTTAACGGGAAGACTACCGAGGAGATCCGCGACCGCGTGGCGTTTGAATACCTCACCCCGCTGTTCCCCAATGAAAAGCTCAAGCTGAGTACCACGCCCGACAACATGTCGACAAGGATTCTTGACCTGTTTGCCCCCATCGGTAAGGGCCAACGGGGAATGATCGTAGCTCAGCCAAAGACGGGTAAGACAGTACTCTTGAAGCAAATTGCCAACGCCATTGCAGAGAACCACCCGGAAGTATATCTCATCGTGTTGCTTATCGATGAGCGTCCGGAAGAAGTTACCGACATGGCGCGCAGTGTGAAGGCGGAAGTGGTTGCCTCTACGTTCGACGAGCAGGCGGAAAGACATGTGAAAGTGTCCAGCATTGTTCTCGAAAAAGCGAAGCGTATGGTCGAATGCGGTCATGACGTTGTCATTCTTCTTGATTCAATTACGCGTCTGGCGCGTGCGTACAATACCGTGGTGCCGTCGTCCGGAAAAATCTTGTCGGGTGGTGTGGATGCGAACGCGCTCCATAAGCCGAAGCGGTTCTTTGGAGCTGCGCGTAATGTCGAGAACGGTGGTTCCCTGACCATCATCGCTACTGCCCTGATCGACACCGGTTCGAAGATGGATGAAGTTATCTTCGAGGAATTCAAGGGAACCGGTAACATGGAATTGCAGCTCGACCGAAAGCTCGCCAACAAGCGTATCTATCCCGCTATCGACGTCCCGGCATCCGGCACACGGCGCGAAGATCTTCTGATGAAGGAAGAGGAACTTCAGCGCGTTTGGATACTGAGGAAGTACATGAGCGACATGAACTCCAACGAAGCGATGGAATTCCTTCTCAGCAAGATGAAGGGCACCCGCGACAATCAGGAGTTCCTGTTGTCGATGAACGGGTAATTTACCGCATTCGAAGAGACATCGCGGCAAGCTGCACTCGGCTTTCCAGGTGCGAATTTCGGACCTGAGTGCGAGGGGCGCAGAGTGATATTCTTCGAAAGTTGACATAAAGTCTTGTTCTAAGAGCCGGATTGCACATGTTGATCGCATGGCGATTCCGGCTTTCATTTTTTACCGGGGATGCTGGATTGTTAACGCAGGCGTTGGGGCGAGCGTTAAAGCGCGATGGTACGATTTGGTGTGATTTGGCAAGATTTCGTACGATTTGGTAAAACTTTGCAGAATTTTGCTTGAATTGGTAATTCCTGGTAAGATTTCGCATGATTCGGTAAGATTTGGTAAAAATTGGTTTAGCCGAGTTATCCAAGTTTCTACCCTTTCCCTCGAGTAAACACGAATCCCACTCGAGAGCAGATCGGAGATGGACCGGAGATGTGTCGGATATGTCTCGAGTATCGCTCGAGTATCGCTCGAATATCGCTCGAGTATCGCTCGAGTATCGCTCGAGATTCGCTCGAGAAACTCTCGAGAAACTCTCGAGAAACACTCGAGATTTGCAAACTTTGGCGCTGATTTTGACGTTGTTTCACAACCTGCGAGGCGTGAATGACGTATAACCGGTTGGCCAGGACCAAGGCTCAAGGGGATGTGCCTTCGAATTGAAACTTTGTCGGTCACCGGTCGCTGGTTTGCAGGTCAGCAAAGTTGGGACTCGTTGCGTGGCTTGTGCCGGGTTCCCCGGAAGCATTTTACCGCCTCTTCCTTTCGTGGAATGCGCCTTTGAAAGAAGGATCATCTTTCCGTCGCTGCCGATCGATTTCCCTGGCCATGTGCTGGGATTCGTCAAACGGCGTCTCGGTTATTTCAACTTGTGCTGGCAACTCGCTGACGGGTATGCGTTCGCGGATGATGGCTTCTATCTTCCGGACATGCCATAGTTCGGCGGGTGTAGCAAAGGTGATGGCCTTGCCTTCGCGGAACGCTCTTCCGGTTCGGCCGATGCGATGGACGTAGTCCTCATACACAATGGGAACGTCGAAGTTGATCACGTGTGATACACGTTGAACATCAATGCCTCGTGCGGTTACGTCAGTCGAGACGAGAATGCGCAAGGCACCTTCCTTAAACTCATTGATTGCGTTGATCCTTGAGTTCTGTCCTTTGTTGGAGTGGATTACGCGTGCGGGGCCCAAACCTTTTCGATCCACGAATTTGAAGACGTTGTCTGCAACCTCCTTGGTGCGTGTAAAGATCATAACGCGTGTAAACTCATCGCGGTTGGTCAGCAAGTATTCGAGGAGGTTGATCTTCGTTCTCAGGTTCGGCACGTTGTACAGTACCTGTTCAACCTGCGTGGCCGGCGTCGCCGGTGGGGATACCTCGATCCTCACGGGGAATTCCAGGAATTCTTGCGAGAGCCTTTCGACCTTTTCGGGAAAGGTGGCGGAGAGGAGGATGTTTTGTCTCCTGGTTGGAATGACTTCGAATATCTTTCGGAGCTGCGGCATGAAGCCCATGTCCATCATTCGGTCGGCCTCATCCAGAACGAGCGTTCGGATTTGTTTTGTAACAAGTTCTCCTTTGAGGTAAATCTCCATGAAGCGGCCGGGTGTCGCGATGACCAGGTCTATGCCTGCGTTGAGTTGCTCGATCTGGGTTTTTGGGCCGATACCTCCGTAGAGGGCGGCGATCCGAAGGTCAGTGTATTTTGCCAATGCGGCAGCGTGATCCGCGATCTGCAAGGTCAGTTCTTTTGTGGGAGCCAGGATCAACGCCCGCGGCGCTTCGCCAGTCGCGTACTTGATCTTCATTAAAAGGGGCAGCAGGTATGCGGCGGTTTTGCCCGTCCCGGTCTGTGCAATTCCGATGACGTCTTGTCCGGCGAGGATCACAGGGATCGCTTTTTGTTGAATTTCTGTAGGCGCGGTAAATCCGGCATCGGCAACAGCGTTGAGCAGTTGACGATTGAGATTAAACGATTCGAATGACGGATTTGACGACACTTTACTCGTATTTTTGCTGGCGATGAAACGTATCCTGATAAGCAACGCAAATATAGTCAATGAAGGAAGGGTCTATCAGGGCGATCTGTTGATCCGGGGTCATTTTATCGAAAAGATTGGTGGCGCGATATCGGCGGACGAGGCGGACCGGGTCATCGACGCGAACGGAAAATACCTATTGCCCGGTGCTATTGATGACCAGGTTCATTTTCGCGAACCAGGCCTTACCCACAAAGCAACGATAGCTTCTGAATCGCGGGCGGCTGTTGCGGGAGGTGTGACGAGTTTTATGGAAATGCCAAACACGGTACCACCTACGTTTAGTCAAGCGCTTCTCGAAGAGAAGTATGCCATTGCCGCACGAGACTCGATGGCGAACTATTCTTTTTTCATTGGCGCTTCCAATGACAATCTTGAGGAGGTGATGAAGACGGATGTGAAGATGGTTTGCGGCCTGAAGATATTTATGGGATCGTCGACGGGGAATCTATTGGTTGATGATGAGTCGACGCTGGAGGCGTTCTTCTCCAGATTTCCCGCCACCATCGCGGTGCATTGTGAGCATGAGCCAACCATCCGGAAGAATTCGCAGGATTTCAAAGAACGGTACGGCGAAGATGTACCGATCGGGATGCACCCGGTCATAAGAAATGCTGATGCTTGTTATGCCTCATCTTCGATGGCGGTTTCGCTGGCCAAACGCCATGGCACCCGGCTGCACATCCTTCATATTTCAACCGCGCGCGAACTGTCGCTGTTTGACCATGCAACTCCGCTTCGTGAAAAGACGATCACTGCCGAGGCTTGTATCCATCATCTTTGGTTCAATGACGGCGACTACGAACGTTTGGGTACGCTCATCAAATGGAATCCTGCGGTGAAGTCGGCCGAAGATCAGGCGGCGATCTTCGAGGGAATATTATCCAATCATATCGATGTGATCGCGACTGACCATGCGCCACATACGCTCGAGGAGAAAAGAAACACGTATTTCAAGGCGCCGTCGGGTGGTCCGCTGGTGCAGCACTCCCTGGTCGCCATGCTGGAGTTCTATCATCGTGGGGAAATTTCGCTGGAGAGGATAGTGGAAAAGATGGCGCACAACCCTGCGATTTTGTTCAGTATATCGCGTCGCGGATTTATCCGGGAAGGGTATTTCGCCGACCTGGTAATCGTCGATCCTGATCGGCCATGGACCGTCGGGAGGGATAACATCCTGGCAAAGTGCGGGTGGTCGCCTTTCGAGGGATATACTTTTCGGTCGGCCGTGACGCACGCGTTCGTTTCGGGCCATCTCGCTTACGCAGAGGGCCGTTTCGACGAAACCCGGAAGGGCGAGCGGTTGTTATTCAACCGGTAGGGATGACTATTTGTAAATTGCCAATCCCGCGTTAAATTTGCACCCTCCAAACGGTGAATGTAGCTCAGTTGGTTAGAGCACCAGATTGTGATTCTGGGGGTCGTGGGTTCGAGCCCCATCTTTCACCCACAAAGGCAGCCTCGGGCTGCTTTTTTTATTTCTCCGAATTCAATTCTCCCGTCGGCCGGCCGTTTGCTGGCCCAAGCAGGTCTTCGCGGGCCGACTTCTTCCGTCGACGGTGCGTTGGCGCGGCGTAGATTTTTTCTATAAGTTTCGGTATGATTTCGTGGGGAGAATACAATTCGTTGTCACTTGATGAGAAGATCAACATCCTTTACGAACGCGGGACGTTTGTGATGGCGATTCGTTACTATGCCTACAAGATCAATCTTTACCTGTTGGGCAATTATTATCTGGAGGTGTTTGTCAATCACAAGCAGGCCAGCATTGAGAAGATCATGTTGCTCGACACTTCGCATTCGCGGATGAAATTCTATTCCGACCAGATAAAGCTTCCCGGGGACTTGTTTTGACCTAAAAAATTTGAGCAAAAAAAAGCCCGGAGATCCGGGCTTTTAATCTTTTGCAAATTTATCAGGCAGTCGTGGCTGACGTTGATTCCTCAAACTTGGTGGACATTTTCAGGACAACATTCTTCTTGGCTTTAAAGCCACAATAACCGCACTGGAAATGTTTCAGCAACTCGCCTTCCTCGGTAGAAGTAGGGTTTTTCAAGATTTCCTCGCGAACAACCTTAAAGGTCTGGTAGTTGCACTCAGGGCAGCGCAGCGCGTGCAGGTGACCAGCGTATTTTTCAATTTTCACGTAGCCGGTTTCTTCATCTTTCCAAACGTCGTAGTCTACGGAGAATACGTTTTCTTCTGCCTGCATACCTTCATCCAGGTATACGTCTTCCTCCTCTTCGCTGAGGAGCTTCATCGGCTTACCGGTTTTCGGGGAAATCCGGGGCTTGTAACGGAGCACTTTCAACCGTTTTTCAATGAAGAACGGGTAGTAGAATTTCAGGAGGTTCTGGAAGATCAACCCAACGATCAAGCCCATCATCACCGTAGTGAAAACGCGCACAAAGATCCAAAGGGTGCTGCTGGTTTCCGGCGTAACACTCGAATTGGCGATGAAGCAACAGCCTATTACCAGGATAATCGAGGCCGCCCAAAGGGTCTTGATTTCGTTCCTGTTGATATAGTCGTACTTGGTCTTCGCGTCACCCATCGTCGCCAACCGGATGATGTGAAACAACACAATCAGTACCGCAATCGCCCAGGCTCCATAGGCGATATTTCTAGCCAGTTCATTCCAAGGTGCGTAAAGTTCGTTCATGGTGTTGGTAGGTTATTTTTTTGTCCACTATAGCAAATATATGTGCCCGGTTTAACTTTACCTACGATTCCCCGTCAGAATCTACGGCAAACGGGTTCCAATTTAGTAATTCTTCAAATCAAAATGAAATCCGGAGAATTACTGAGGCACTGTATACTGTTAGGGCAAGTCAGGTAACTGATTTTTTACGCAGAAAAATCAAAAGCGCATCGCCGGCTTCCTTTTCGGCCTCCATCATTCCCATGTGTGCAACATTGGACAACACACACACTTCGGTTGACTTGCCCAGGGATGCCTGGCGCTGAATGGATTCGACGGGAATGCCCTTGTCCAGTTCGCCGGCGAGGAAAAGCATGGGCTTTTGAAAAGAGGCAATGAGGTTGGTCCGGTCAGGGCGTTCGCGCATGGCTTGGAGGTACCCCTTTACCGTAGCCGCGGGCGCATCCCTGGCGATGGAGCGCACATGCGCCACGCCGGGGTGTGCGGAGTTTGCAAAAAGTGGTGCAATAAAACTGGAAGAAAACGCACCGACGCCATGCTCGTCTATAAAAGCTATGGCCTTGTCACGCGATTGTTTCTTTTCCTCTGAATCGGCTTCGGCCGTTGAGTGGAACAGGGTCACGGACGTGATCAAATCTTCACCATGTGCCATCATGCCCAGGGCCACATATCCTCCCAGGGAGTGGCCGACGATCGCTGCCGGTGCAATGCCCGTTTGCCGAAGCCAGTCGCACAACATCACCGCGATGTCGTCAAGGGAAAACGTCATTGGCTCGAGAGGACTTTTCCCGAAGCCGGGCAAGTCGGGTACAAATACATGAAAAGAGGATGAAAGACGCTGGGCAAAACCATCCCATATGCGATGGTCGAACGGGAAACCGTGAATCAAAACGATTGCAGGGCCGCTGCCAGATTCTCGATAGAAAATGGGCGTCATTCCAATGCTTTCGGAACCGACTCAAGAATCTCCATTACTGCGCGCTCAATTCCGTCGGGATCAAAGCCAGAGTCGCGCTGCAATTCGATTTGTTCGCCATGTTCAATGACGGCATCCGGGATACCGAGGCGTCGCACCTCGGCGTAGTACGAATGGTCGGCCATGAATTCCAGGATGGCGCTACCGAATCCTCCCTGAATACAGCCATCCTCCACCGTAATGATTTTCCTGAACGACGCGAAGACTTCGTGAAGCAGCGCCTCGTCCAACGGTTTCACAAATCGCATATCGTAGTGGGCGATATGGATACCCTTCTTGGCCATTCGATCACAGACTGTGGTTGCATAATTACCCACGTGTCCGATCGACAGGATCGCCAGGTCGTCACCGTCGCGGAGTTTCCGGCCGGTGCCGATCTCAATTTTTTCAAACGGTGTGCGCCATTCCGGCATCACACCCTGTCCTCGGGGATACCTGATTGAAAATGCTCCACCCTCGCGCGGTAGTTGCGCAGTATACATAAGGTTGCGCAGTTCAGCTTCGTTCATGGGGGCGGAGACGATCATGTTGGGCAGGCATCTGAAATAGGCAAGGTCGTAAGCGCCGTGATGGGTAGCGCCGTCGGCTCCTGCAAAACCTGCGCGGTCGAGGCAGAAATTCACGGGCAGATTCTGGATGCAGACATCGTGAATTACCTGGTCGTAGGCGCGCTGCATGAACGAACTGTAGATATTACAGAACGGAATTATTCCTTCGGTGGCGAGCCCGGCCGAAAAGGTGACGGCGTGCTGTTCCGCAATTCCGACGTCGAATGCCCTGTCTGGCATCTCCTGCATGAGGATATTCATCGAAGAACCCGATGGCATAGCCGGCGTGATGCCGATGATCCGGTCGTTTTCGCGGGCGAGTTCGACCAGCGTATGGCCGAACACATCCTGATATTTCGGTGGCTGCGGTGTGTCGTGCGATTTCTTGTGGATCACTCCAGTGATCTTGTCGAACGTTCCCGGTGCGTGCCAGGTTGTCGCGTTGCCCTTCTCGGCCGGATCGTATCCTTTGCCCTTCACGGTGACACAGTGAAGGATCTTCGGTCCTTTGATGTTCTTCAGGTCTTTCAGGATCGTGATCAGGTGATCGACGTCGTGTCCGTCTACCGGGCCGAAGTACCGGAGGTTCAGCGATTCGAAGAAGTTGCTTTGGCTGAGCAGGGTCGACTTGATGCCGTTTTCCACCTTCGACACGATTTCCTGCGCGCTCTTTCCGAAGTTGGAGAGTTTGCCAAGGAGGTTCCACACTTCATCCTTTAGCTTGTTGTACGCGCGCGACGTTGTGATATCGGTCAGATAGTCTTTCAGTGCCCCCACATTCGGGTCTATCGACATGCAGTTGTCATTCAGGATGATCAGCAGGTTGGTGTCTGAGACACCCGCGTGGTTCATTCCTTCAAACGCGATTCCGCCCGTCATGGCACCGTCGCCAATCACGGCGATGTGTTGGCGTTCTTCTATCTTGAAATGTCGTGCGGCAATGGCCATTCCCAGGGCGGCTGATACGGAAGTCGAGGAATGACCGACGCCAAACGCATCGTAGGGGCTTTCCTTAATTCGGGGAAATCCCGATAACCCACCGTAAAGCCGGTTTGTATGGAACTGGTCGCGGCGGCCAGTCAATATTTTATGGCCGTACGCCTGGTGGCCAACGTCCCAAACCAGCCGGTCGTGAGGCGTGTTAAAGACGTAATGCAGGGCGACAGTCAATTCGACGACGCCGAGGCTGGCGCCGAAATGCCCACCATAGACGGAAACGTTGTCAATGATAAATTGCCGAAGCTCGTGACAAAGCTGCACCAGTTGTGCAGGATCCAGCTTTTTGACGTCCTCCGGACTATTTATCCCCGCCAGCAGATTTCCCGGTGTAATGAGCATCAGACGATGAAATGATTATTCAAAATAACAGCAAAACAGGGAAAGAACTTTACAAAATACAAAATTACATATTTCCCGCGGTCCGGGGCTTTTTGAACTATTATAAATAAATTTGTGCCGCTTATGACGACACAGGAAAATTTTGAGGTCAAACTGCCGCTTTTTGAAGGTCCTTTCGACCTTTTGTTGTTCTTCATCGAACGCGACGAACTCGACATATACGATATTCCGATCGCCAGGATCACGAACGATTTCCTGGACTATATCCACCATATGGAGCGGCTGAACATCGAGGTTGCGAGTGAGTTTATCCTGGTGGCGGCAACGCTAATGCGGATCAAGTCGAAGATGCTTTTGCCTCGTCCGCAGATCGATGAGCAGGGCAACGAAATTGACCCGCGTGAGGAACTGGTAAGACATCTCCTTGAGTACAAGAAATACAAGTCGGTGATCGACACCTTCCAGAAGATGGAAGAGACTGAGTTGATGAAGGAGAAGCGGGGCAACCTCGTAAAGGAACTGAAGTCGCTGGCGGAGAGCACCAACGTGGAGGCCGAACTCCAGGACGTTACTATCTTCAAACTGATGACGGTCTTCGAACGTGTAATGAAGCGGCACGCTGCCGAAAAGAATCGCCCCATCCACCAGGTGATTCAATATCCGTACACGGTCGACGGTCAAAAAAAATACCTCGTGGAAGAACTCGGCAAGCGCAAGAGGCTTGCGTTCTCCGACCTTGTACAAGTATATCCCACAAGGATCGGTGTGATCTTCAATTTCCTGGCCATCCTGGAAATGCTGGCGCTACAACTGATCACTATTCAGATCGGCGAAGGATACAATAACTTCTGGATCTCGACGCCGGAAAACGTCGCGGATACTGTGCTCTAAGCCTCTAAGCGAAAAGATCGTCGATTGACGTGTTGGCTAACTCGACGAAAAAGGCGCCCACTTTTTCGGTTACGGCTTTAAAGTATTTTTCACCTTTCTCAGCGGTCGCCTTTCTGGGGTCACCGACACCGGTGTCGCGCGTGACTTGTGTCCACCTTCGTTCTGCCCACGCCCAGCCCTCGCGAATTGCTGTGAGCCTGAACTTTTTAGCCGCGCCATCGCCGGCCTCACTTAGCGGAAGCACGAGGTGCGGAGTGATATGCATCATCACACTTGTTTCCATTTCTCCTGCGTGGTCATCTTTGTTTTCGAAGTATTGTTTTTGATCCACGGCATGGAACCACGTGCAGGAGCACATGAACATTTTGGGGAATTGAAGCCCCAACTCGCGAATCATCGTCTTGAAATCATTTCCTCCATGGCTATTCAGGATCACCAGTTTCCGGATGTCTTGCCTGTTGAGCACTTCCACCACATCGCGAAGAATGGCCAGCTGCGTTGAAGGGTTCATATTGATCACCAGTTTGATATCAGGTTGACCGGTGTTCACTCCGAATGGCACAGCGGGTAATACAGCGACGCGCGCCCCTTGCTCCCACGCAATTCGCCCAGCTTCCGCGGCAACACGCTCCGCCTGCATGATATCGGTCCCATACGGCAAATGATAATTATGAGCTTCAGTCGCTCCCCATGGCAGGACGGCAACGGAGTAGTCTGTTTCTTTTACTATCTTCCAGTTTGTTTCGGCGATAATGTAAGGGCGCATTGGATGGTCAGGAGAATTAGATTGTGAGGACTAATTAAACGGTGAAAAAATACGAAAATCAACGATAAGGTTGGTGATTGCTCAACATCCAGCCTTCGCATCAGTCGGCGGGAACGGCAATCGAGTAGACTTTTCCACGGCGGACGGTGAGTTTGTCATCCCTCAGCCACGGATTATGACGTTTGATCGATTTGTAGTTTGTGCCGTGTTTCTTGGCGAAGTCCACTACGTCAATCGACTCGGTTACTTCAATGTATTTGAGAGGTTCCGGTTCGTACAGCTGTTCAGGTTTGATGATGAAGCCATACTTGCGTGGATTTTCGACTATCTCCTTAATCGCGACAATCCGAAAGACGTACCGCGAAGTTTCGTCGTTAAGGAATAGGTCGTAGTAGGATCGTTCGCCCTGGTTTTCGATGGCGCGTTCGAGTCCATTCATCCCGCGATTGTAGGAGGCGGCGACCAGCGTCCAGTTGCCGAAACGTTCATAGGCCTTTCGGAGGTAGCGACAAGCGGCCTCGGTTGCCTTGAGCGGATCGTACCGTTCGTCGACCTGGTCATTGATCTCGAGACCGTATTCTCGCCCCGAACTCTTGAGAATCTGCCAGTAACCCACTGCGCCGGCCGGGGATATCACATTCATGAGGTTACTCTCGATCAGCGGAAGGTATTTGAAGTCGTCGGGGATGTTGTGTTCTCTCAAGATCTTTTCCATCTGTGGCAGCCACCGATTGGCGCGTTTGATCAGAAAGATGGTGTTGCTGTGGAAATACGTGTTGCTTTGAAGTTCTTTGTCGAGACGTTCGCGTACATCCGGAATGTGAAGCGGCATTTCCTCGTCAGCGAATGTGACTCGATCGGGGAGATCGAATGCTATGGCGGGAAGGGGACTCCTCTCGCCGGTGATGACCGGCATGGCAACATCCATGTCGGAGACCGTCGAAGGTCGTGTGTAATGCCGGGCTTCATTAAAGATGATATAAGCGAAGAGTACGATCGTCGACGCCAGGCCCAAAAAATCAGAGACACGTTTCATCAAAAATTTGGCGACAAGAGGTACTTAGAATAGAACTCATCAATCACTTTAACGGCATCTTCGGGTTTGTCGACGATATTGAGCAAGTCCATATCTTCGGGATTGATCATTTTTTCGGTGATCAGCACCCGTCGAAACCAGTCGACCAGGCCTTTCCAGTATTTCTTGCCAACGAGCACAATGGGAAAACGCCCAATCTTTTTTGTTTGAATGAGTGTTAACGCCTCCGTCAGTTCATCCAAAGTTCCGAATCCGCCCGGCATGACAATGAAGCCCTGCGAGTATTTTACGAACATCACCTTTCGAACGAAAAAATAATCGAACGTGATCAGCTTGTCCTTGTCGATATAGATATTTCCCTGTTGCTCGAATGGAAGGAAAATATTCAGGCCAACGGACTTACCACCTGCGCGATGGGCACCCTTGTTACCCGCTTCCATGATACCCGGACCACCACCGGTAATCACACCGTAGCCGTGCTGGACAAGCTGGTAAGCTATGGATTCGGCCATTTTGTAATAAGCGTGTGACTGTCGGGTTCGCGCAGAACCGAAGATCGTTACACAGGGACCGATCTTGGCGAGTTTCTCCATACCCTCGACAAATTCTGACATCACCTTAAAGATCATCCAGCTGTTTGCTCCTTTGATCTCCGCCCAATCCTTGTCCTTAAACGCAGTGCGAATTTTATTTTCTTCTTCCTGTGCCTTCCTTAGCAACTCCTCGTCTGATTTCTTCTTGCTCGTTTTCATCAAAAAAATTGTTAAAGGGTCCGGCTCCCTATATTTGTAAAAAAGACTTCCGGGTAGGCCATGCCGGATCGAAATATACAAACGATGAGACGAATTACCTTTCTGCTCCTTCTCGCGGTCGGGACGATCCTGTGCTGGTCGTGCGCACCGAGCAGCGATCCCCGTGAGGCAACTGCCGAATCGGAGTTCGCCTGGGCTATGGTACCGTTTGTGAAAGTTGATAGTGTCAACCCGATCCTTGGTCCAGGGGATGGAAGATTTTTATGCCCGATCCGAAACGAGCAAATCAAGTGGGAGGAAAAGGATGTGTTCAACCCGGCTGCTGTAGTGCGCAATGGAAGAGTGTACTTGCTTTATCGTGCTGAGGACCTGGTGGGAAAACATGCCGGGACCTCACGAATCGGCCTTGCGACGAGTGATGACGGGTTGCATTTCACGCGAATGCCTGAACCCGTGTTGTTTCCCGACAACGATTCACTCAAGGTGTACGAATGGGAAGGTGGCGTTGAAGACCCGCGTATTGTGGAGTCGCCGGATGGCCGGTACTTCATGACCTATACTGCGTATGATGGCAAAGTAGCGCGATTGCTGATCGCGTCTTCAATGGACCTCGTGAATTGGACCAAGCACGGGCTTGTGCTTCGAGGGAAATACGAGGACCATTGGAGCAAGTCGGGCGCTATCGTCGCGCGACGCGAGGGCGAGCGAATTGTTGCGGAAAAGATCAACGGCAAGTATTGGATGTATTTCGGAGACACTGATCTGTTTATGGCCACATCCGACAATCTGATCAGTTGGAACCCGATAGAAGAAGACGGCCAGTTGAAACCAGTGATGAGACCGCGGAAGGGATATTTTGATTCACGACTTGTCGAGAGCGGGCCCTTCGCGCTTTTGGTTGATGAAGGGATCCTGATGATCTACAACGGGATGAACCACGCCACCGAGGGGGATCCAAAGGTCGCTGAAGGTGCGTATTGTGCGGGACAGGCTTTGTTTGACAAGGATGATCCGACGCGACTTATCGGTCGTCTCGAAAAGAGTTTTATGCAGCCGGACAAACCGTACGAGCTAGCCGGGCAGATAAACCAGGTGTGTTTTCTAGAGGGAATGGTGCCGTTCAAGGGCCGATGGTTCCTTTATTATGGAACGGCAGATTCGCGTATAGCGGTAGCGGTATATTAGTTCAAAAATTCACCGTTCAGGGTATCCAGGGTCCGGGTTCCAGCGGTTCCGGGTTCTCACTCCGCTTCGGGTCGGCCCCTCGACATAAAACGTTGAACGTTGATATTCAGGTTGTCCTGGTGAACAGCGTGAACCCGTATTATTTCAGCACCAGATCAACCAGTTCTTTCTGAACGTTCCAGTCTTTGGCAAGCCGCAGCATGGCGGTCGCCTCCATTTCGGTTACATAACCTTTTAGGTTGTTCGCCTGCCAGACCATGTTGATCAACTCAATACGCTTCTCCTTCGGATAGTCGGCGATGGTCTCGTTGAGGTAGTCGCGTGCGCGATCAAACGCGGTAATATAGTCCTCGGCGACAAAGTCAAGTGCCCACTGATACTCATTGGCCGCATCCAGTTCAATGGCAGTACGGTCGAGCTCGTACTTCTCGGCTTCATCAAGACCGTGGTAATGGAAGATCACGGTCTTTAAGAGCATATATACCTTCTTATCCTCGGCGGATTTCATGTGGGTTGTTTAGCGCTGAAAATTACGAAAAAGCCGGATTTCTCCTTCAACCCAGAAAAAGTTCAGAGGTGATCTTATCGGCCAGCAGCCGCCCCGCCCGGGTTAGCCGTAAGATGTCGTGTTCGATGATGACGAGCTTTCGGTGAATAAGGGATTCTATGAAGGTTGCGTGGCGCTGAAGGATATCGTATCCATATTTTTCACGAAGTAGATTCAGGTCGCTGCCCCATTTGGTTCGCATCGTGGTAAGAAGGTATTCGTTGATAATGTTCTCCGGGGATAACACTTCACGCTCAAAAGGAACCTCGCCCCGTTGCAGACTACGGACATATTGGTGATTATTCGCCACGTTATGTTGACGAGACCGGAGGTCATAGGAATGTGCTCCAGGTCCGATTCCGAGATAGGGTTTTTGATGCCAGTAAGCCGTGTTGTGGCGTGACTCCTTGCCCGGAAGACAAAAATTTGAGACCTCGTAGTGTTCGTACCCTGCGTCCTCCAGTGTCGAAGCAAGGATTTCCAACTGGGTGGCGGCCACATCGTCGTCGGGCATAGGCATTTTCCCTTTGGACGTCCAATTCCCAAAAACGGTTCGCGGTTCGATCGTGAGCGCATAGGCTGAGAGATGATCGGGTGCGAGTTCTATCGCCCTGGCGATGTCATTCTTCCATTGATCCGTTGAAAGGCCAGGGATTCCGTAAATCAAGTCGATACTAATATTGTCGAAGCCGCGTTCCCGTGCGTCGCGATATGCGGCTATCGCCCGTTTGCCATCGTGAATACGGTTCAATGATTTCAGGATCGAATCGTTGAAAGACTGGATGCCGATGCTCAGGCGGTTGATGCCGGCTGCTTTGAGTTCATCAAGATACGAGGGACCAAGATCATCCGGGTTAGCCTCCAGCGTTACCTCGGCCTCGGGAGAAATGGCGAAGAATATCGATGTGGCCTTGAGCAGGTCCACAAGTTCCGCGACGGGGAGCAGTGAAGGCGTACCTCCGCCGAAGTACAAGGTCGCGATAGCCTGACCGCCGAGATAATCTTTGCGAAGTTCCAGTTCGGCGATCATCGCCGCCACCATTTGCTGCCTGATTGTAGTGTTGGTGGAGAAATGAAAGTCGCAGTAGTGGCAAGCGCGGCGGCAGAACGGGATATGAAAATAGATTCCGCACATAAAAACTCAGCAAAGTTACTTCCATTTTCCACAATGATCTTTAATTCCTATAGTTTTGCAGAATGTTGAGATACGCGTTGTACATCATTGTCGTGGCGAGCCTGATGAACGTTGTTTACGGGCAGGAACGTTTCACGGTGGAACGGGACCTTAGCGCCGATTGGATGACCTTCGATGACGGCGAGTATTTCCCCGTCGACGAAAGGACGCCGGACAATACAGTGTACTTTCATCTGGACTTCCGTGAATCCAGGGGCCGATACCTGGCCGTTGAATGTGCACGACCTTTCTTTATTTTTTTCAACGGGCGCCTGGCCGGCGAGCATGTAGAGCGCGTGATGTTTTCCATCGACAGCCTTGCCGAGAAATACTCCGGCGCGGAAGTGCTTGTTGCCATTCACCAGAGAAATCTGAATACCCTTGCGCTGAGGACCTCTGTGCTTGCGCCGAGGGTGGAACAAGCAGATGGTCTCGGGCGGCCGGCGACGTGGATGAACGATTTCGTCATCTTTGCGGGGCTGCTGATCATCGTCTACTTTGTTGCAGCATCGAGGCTCAATCCAAAGCTCGCAGGCGATTATCTCGACATTGCAAATATCGTCGCGTTGAAAGACGCGGAGGACTCGCACGCAAACGCGCGGTTGACGAACAGTTCAAACCTTCAATTCTATCTCGTGTGCAGCCTGCTCCTGGGATATTATTTATTCATTGTCTTTCAGTATCTGCCCTTGGGATACACCATTGCCTTGCATTTCAAAGCGACCAGCTTTTGGTCTGCATTCGGGCAATGGTTGAAGCTCAGCTTGGTGGTGTTCGTTGCGTTTGCCATCAAGATCGCGCTGGTGTTTGCACTCACCCGCCTGTTTGATATGCGCGGATTAACGCGGGTGCATTTCTTTAATTGGATGCGAATGTTGCTGGTGACGATGGGCGGGGCGACGGTTGTGCTGTTCCTTTATTATGTGTTGCGTGGGAGGGATGCAAATATTTTTGCAGGTTTCCTCACGACGCTGATCGTGGTGCTGATTATTTGGGTCGTCGTGTTGTTCCTCAAGCTCTTTGGACGGCGCGACCACTCCATGTTCCATTTATTTTCGTACATTTGTGCCACTGAATTGATACCGTTATTCGTTACGATTAAGGTATTTTTCCGTTAGCCCGAATAGTTAAGTGTTGATATGAGTGAAATTGCAACTGACAGGATGCGAAAGGTTAAGAGCATTCTGGTGACCCAGGAACCCCCGGCTGATGCCAACTCTCCTTACCTGAAACTCGCTGAGAAATACAACCTGAAGATCGACTTCAGGCCATTCATACAGGTTGAGCCGGTGCCCGTGAAAGAATTCCGGAAACAAAAAATTGACATTCTCAATCACACTGCGATCATTTTCACGAGCCGAAACGCGGTCGATCATTTCTTTACCATCTGCCAGGAGTTGAAGGTAGAGATGCCGCCGGAGATGAAGTACTTCTGCATCTCAGAGCAGACTTCCAATTA
>CAZIAG010000018.1:1470-17913 GCA_964537375.1 uncultured Roseivirgaceae bacterium | reverse complement strand
CCCTTCAATTTGCAACAGCAAGTTGAAGGCTGACGGGACAATTTCAACTTTTAGGTGGTCCACTTCACCCATGTAGGCACCATCGATCTGGAAGGGCACTCGCTGGTCGACCGTGATATGCGCTTCCCTACACGTTATCACATCGGTGAAAATTTGCTTATCCGAAAAAAGGTCAAGCATCTTCAGCCCCGCCTTGACGACCTCTTCGAATGCAATATCCGCGGCGTTGCAAATCTCGAATTTTCCATCCCATGCCTTGCCATGTGAGATGCGCACCCCTGTTCCGTAACGGTGGCCATTGGCGAAGACGAGCATGTATCCTTGCTTCCGAACGGTTTGTTCATCGGTGCGAATTTCATACGTAAGGAGTGGCGTCTGACGGATAGAACCTACCAGGTACTTGGCATATCCGAGCATCCCCTTTTGCCTTCCCTGTTCGTACTTCTTCACCATCAGTGCATTTACACCGATGTCCCCGATATGGATGCAATAATGCCGGTCATTGAATCTTAGCAGGTCGAGTGGGACCAGGTGATCGGCGTCGACGACACTGTCCACCGCCTGGGTATAGGCCTGGGGGAATCCCAGAGCTGTTGCCATGCCGTTTGCTGAACCTAATGGAAGAATTCCCATCACGATATCCGTTCCAATCAGGTTTCGAGCCACAAGTTGCAGCGTACCATCGCCGCCGGCCGCGACAACCCGATCAGGTTTGTATTCCCTAACTTGCTTTTGAATCGCAGCGTCGTCCTCCCGTCCGGTCGTATACAGAAACTTGAAGTCAAAATGTTTCGCAACGGCCAATTCGTGAATCCGCAATATGGCTTTCTTATTCGACGTCTTTCCCGAAGAGGGGTTGACCACAAACAGTATTTTCATAATCACGATCACAACAGAAAAAACCGGTCCCGGTGCGTAACGGCAGCGTCGCAGCCTTCCGGCCGCCTCTGCAGGGTCGCGAGACGAAACGTTGTGTCCGTGAATGTTGACAAAAAATGTCCTGTAGTGCGCGTCCAATGTAAGATTTTGAACTCTCTGACTTTAAAAATCCCTCATTCGCGATTAGCTTGCGTGCTTATTCCAACCTTTAATACCTGATGCAATCGCTTTTCTTCTGGAGAGACTGGCCAATTTCGTGGCGAAGGGTTTGGTATGTAGTCGGTGTACTGTTTCTTCTTTCCATCCTTTTCATGTGGTTATCGTGGTTCCAGGGGGTTACGGGTGTCATTCATTGGGAGACGATCCAGGAGACCAAGGCGATTGAGACCAGTATCCACACCTTCAGGCTGGGGCCATTCGAACTCACCGTGCCGGCGAATGTACACGTCGTTTTCGAATACTTCCAGGGCAGTGAACTGAATCACAATTCCATCGCATCCTATGTATTCTTGTTCCTTATTCTATTCTTCGCCGCGGTACTGGTGTCGGTGTTCTCGACGCTAAGGGGTTTTTGGTATTTCGGCAGCATGGCGGCGTTTATACTTTTTATCGTTGGCCTCCGGCTGGAGATGCTTTTGCTGTTCGGTTTGCGGAGTGTCATCGTGCCCGCCGTTGTCATTTTCATCTTTGCAGCGATCAGCTATTATTTTAAAAGCATCAGGCCCGACATTCCTTTCACCATAAGGTTGATCGTCTTTCTGTCGGTCATGGTGGCCCTGGTTCTTGCAATAGTATTCTTCGCTGAGAGCGCGTTTCCTCTCCTGTATCTCGCCATGGCTGCGTATGGGCCGGGACTGATCCTGTCGATACTCTTCATGATCATCATCGGCCACGAGATCATCGCTTCCTTTGTATACATCGCCGGGCAGGGAAAGTCGCGCACACTGACACACTTCATGATCATTACGGCGATCTATCTCTTCAACGTGATCATCACCTGTCTTTATGAGATCAACGCCATCGAATGGGACTTCGTTTATATCAACGTTTACTTGCTGCTGACCGCATCGGCCATTCTGGGATTGTGGGGATTCCGCAACCGTGAATCGCTTTTTGGTAACGTCTTCTCGTTCGCTCCGTATGGAGGCTATTACTTCCTTGCCCTGGGCGGCATATGTTTCGCCACCACCGGAGAACTGCTCGGCAATGCCAACGATGCCGCCCTGGAAGTGATTCGCGAGGGAATTGCCATAAGTCACGCTGCCCTCGGCGTAATCTTCCTCACCTACGTCATTTCAAACTTCATTGTGATGATGGCGTACAACCAACCAGCACACAAGGTACTTTACCGGCCAAATCGTATGCCATTCTTTACGTACCGGCTAGCGGGAGTAATTGCAATACTGGCGTTTGTCTTTGCATCCGGGTGGCGCGACTATGTGAGCAATACCTTTGCCGGCTTTTACAATTATGCTGCAGACCTGTACATCATGCAGGATAACGAAGCGCATGGCCGCGCACTGTACCAACGAAGTGCCCTGTATTCATTCGCAAACCATCGCGCGAATTATGCACTCGGCATGATCAAGGCAAACAGGCTGGACTTTCGCGGCGCAGATGAAAATTTTGAATACGCGTGCTGGTTGCGTCCCAGCGATTTTTCACTAGTCAACAGGGGCAATCTTTTTCTCTGGCGAAAGATGTACTTCCCGGCCATCGAACTCTACCGAAGCGCACACGCCACACAACCATCGGCACCACTTCACAACAACCTGGCATACGCATTCTCCCGGATTCATAACCTCGACTCCGCGCTTTATTACATGAACCTCGCCCGCGAATCCGAACTGACGCGTACAGCAGCGGAAACCAACTTTTTTGCCACCGCCGCAAGCGAACTTTTGCCGATCAATGCGGATTCCATATTGAGGACTTTCGACTCGGAGATACCCGCTGTGCTGGCAAATGCAATGGCGGTGAGCGCGCTCTTTGGTCAACCCTCCGAATATGTCGTCGACCCCTTACGATACACCGAACTCGATATACAGACCGCGATCCTGCTGAACAACTACCTGGTTGCTCATGCAAAGGCCGTGGATACGGCGTTCGTTAACAATGCATACCGGATTGCCAACGACTCATTGAATCGTCCGTTTGCCGACATGTTGAAAGCCGGGACCGCTCATGCCTATTATCATCTCGGCAATGTCTACCGGGCTCAGGAAATTATGGCGGAACTGGCATTCCTTTCTCACGAATACCGGGGCATGTACAACTACACCCTGGGGCTTTGGGCGCTGGAGCAAGGGAGTCCGAATGTGGCCGAGGTTCATTTCAACTACGCCGGACAGGCGAACTTCAAGGATGCGAAACTCTACCGCGCAATTGCGCTGACAGAAGCGCGGCGCATAGATGAAGCATTGGTCGCCTGGGATACACTGGGCAGATCCGGAACGGAAGATCAAAAGCAATTGGCCCGTCACATTCGTCAACTACTTACAACAGATGTAAGTCGGGTATCGTCCCTTGCCGATCCGGAAAAATATCAATTTACGCGGTACCGCCTCGGTCCGAAAGACACCCTGGTATTTTCACAAATTGTGAACACATTCACGAATCCCAATTACCGCGTCCTGGCGCTGGTGGAAATGGCGAAAAAGCTTCAGCGTGCCGGGGACCCCGTTGGTGCTGTTAGATATTACAACCAAACGACAGGGATCCAGGTGACCGACGCCGCATTGTATAATCAAATTGAGAATTACCGATTGATGTTGCTGGCCTCAAATAACGACCTTACTGGACTTGTGCATCACATTGACGAATTCGGAGACCGTTTACGCACTTCGGATTACCTGGAGGGGTTGCTGTATAACGCCCTTATAGATGTGGCCAGGGGCGATACGACCCAGGCACGTGAGCGATTTCACATCCTGGCAACGTGGAACCCATTCTTCGAAGAAGGAATACTCGCAGCCGCAAACTTTTATCGGGAAATCGAACCGGACGGATTTACGGCGTATGAAGTTCTGGCCAGGGCGATACAAGTGAACACACACTCAAGACGTCTCCTGGCCGAGTACGTCAAAGAGGCGCAGAAAAAAGGATTCGCTGAGTATGCTAACGAAGCCCGTGAACGGCTGGCGCAACTCCCCTAACATTTAACGTTGAGTGACGGAGCTCTTGCTTCGGCGCGACACTTTACTTACGCTCTTACGGCCTGGTGCTGATTTCTTCTCACGCGTTTTGCGTGTAACGTCCGCAACACTGGTCCCCGCGCGATCTTTAGTCAGCTTGATATCCCGCAATGCTTTTTGTCCGTTGACGCGGTTCTTGCGCGTTGCCGAACCGTTGGAGCGGGAGGTGTTCTTCTTAGTTTTCTTCTTCGTATTCGCCTTTCTTGACTTGGCCTCGTTCAGCTTCATGTTCTGACGGATCACCTTCCAGTAGTCCTTGCCATAATCGACAAGTATTTCGCCCCCGGCAGGAATATCGCGTTTGGATTCAATGTACGCTTTCAGTCCATCGGTCACGTAATCGCAGTTATTTCGGACACCGGGCAACCGAACGATTCCGTTGGCATCATTGGCGTACCGGGCTAACGCTTTCTTCGTCGGGAGAGCATCAATCACGTGGTTACGGTTCACGTAAAAGATATATCCGTTCTTGCCGTCATCATCCTTAACGTCCCTCCATTTGGAAATACGGCCCTTGTACTCAACGATTCGGGTACCCTTGGGAATAAATTTCTTGGTGAACAGGCCTTTCCCTGCATTCGGAAGGCCGGATTTCTTGACGAAAAGTTGTTTTTCCAATAACGCCATTCTCAACCCAGGTATAAAAATTTGTGCCTTTGTTTAAAAAGTGCGTGAAGATAGTTGAATTTTCCGGAACGTGGAAAGCCGGCGTCTGCGTAACTAGCCTGATGCCTTGATTCTTTTCGCAGATCGCCAGTCTGCGTTGTTGACCACGGCAAGGCGAATGGCGTGTACGTTGACAAAACGGTCATTCGTGGCCAGTTGTTGAAAGGCATTTAGGTACCCGAGTTGAATATTTGAGGCACCCCCCAGATAACAACCAACGCCCACGAACAACCTGTTTTGATCGAAGTAATTTTGCTGCACGTTTTTCCCTGCGTTCACGTGGAGTTCATTCGAAGCGGTCAGGAATGGACGCCATTCGGCTGACTCGTGCCCGAAAGGGAAAAAGAGCGCAATATTCTGCCTGAAACGCCAATTGAATTGATAGTCCCGATCCTCAATCTCGCGAAAACGTTGCTCGGCACGAACCCATTGAATCGTGCGGAGACGGCGACCCCTCGTCATCCATTGTACTTGTTGCCAGGGCCGGTGCTCATGCAGGCTCGGTGCCGCACCAGCAAACGAAAAATGGACATAGGCGTACCCCACTTGAGCCGAGACCAGGTCGGAGAAATAATACGAATATCCGCCACGGACCAGCGAAACCGTCGGCCTCTCAATAAAGTCACCGGCGCGCCTGTGTTGGACGTCGAGCCACGTACCCGAACGATCCGACAGGCGCGTCTGGTGAAACCACGCCATCCAGGCCTGGTGGCTGGTTTCTACTTGCTTGGGCTGGCCGATAGCAGCATAGCCAGTAAAGACAACCAATATCAGTACAGCGATACGAACATCAATAAGCATAGCGCAAAGTAACACCAAAAGTCCTTGGGTCACCAAGCACAGCTGCGTAATGTCCTGCATTGCCGGCAGCCGGGAGAAGTTGCTCAAAATAGTCCGTGTTCAATGCGTTGCGAGTCCACAAAAAAACCGACACGCCATTCGTTGCCCGGTATCCGGCCCGCGCATTGACGAGCGCGTAACCATCGACATTGAGATAGCGCGAAGGCGTCGGGCTGGACGAAAACTCGGAACGATAAAAAGTTTCAAGCGCTATGAACCAGGACCCGTCACTGCCAAATGCCCTCTTTTGATTCGATTCGAGATCGACACCAAGCGATGCGGCCCACTTTGAAATTCCGGGCAGCCGACCCCCTGAGACATCTTTGAACGGTTCACCTCCCGTTTCCTCCAGGGGTACGGGTGCCTCTTTGAACGAAACGTATTTTCCGTCCGTCAACGCAAGGGCACCGTTTAATTGGAGATTGTTATTTAGCCGTGCACGACCCTCGACCTCGATTCCCTGAACGCGGATGCGCTCGGCATTAGCCAGATAACCACGGTTGACACCCAACTGGGCATTCAATACCAGCGTCTGATAGTCGCGAACATCGGTTTGGAAGATCGTGAGATCGAAAGAGGTGCGCGCGTTCGGACTTGCCTTAACGCCGAGCTCATAGTGTTGCAGATACTCTGGCTTGATTTCCGCCAGTTCCAGACGCGGTTGACCATTCAACGTTGGCAGACCACCCAAGTTCAGGCCGACGGGCTTGTAGCTTGTCGCGACGGTCGCAAACGTGTTAATTGTTTTTGTCCTGTACGAAAACGTTAGCTGCCCGGAAAAGTTCAGGTCGTCCGTTTTTGTATTGAACTGTTGATCAGTATAGATCAATTGCTTCAATGCCAGAAGTTCGGGGTCGTCCGTTTGGAGTCCACCATAGGTCTGGCGGTTGAAGTCAACTTGTTTCAAATCATAGTTTAGTCGCACTCCCGGCATGATGTGAAGATGCTCACCTAGTGTCCAGTCTACCTGTCCAAAAAGTGCACCGCTGAACGTGTACAATCTCGAGACGGTCCTGATGCCGAAGCCGTCAAAGAGTCCGGGCGTTGCCCAGAGTTCACTGGTTGAACTTTGCGAGAAGCGCCATTGATGTTGTCCGGACTCCTCCGTATGAAATGGATCGGTATTGAGTTCCTGCCCAAGTAGGAAGATGCCGAACACGGAACTCAGTCGTTGCGATAACTCACCCGCCCACCGCACTTCCTGTGACCAGTTGTGGTGTCTTGAGGTTCCTTCCGAGCGGCTCAAGGCTTGAAGACCGGTGAAGTCACGATCATTGGACGGATCCCATTTCCAAAAACGCCACGACGTCGTGGACGTCAACGTGCCGCTTCCCAACTGAGTGTCGACATTCAGCGCAACTCCCCCGATATCCTGGTGCGAGCGCCACGGTGTATCATGATCAATAACCCGATCAAAGGGATTTCGGCTTGGCAGGGTGTACCCGAGATCGGCGATGATGTTTTCAAACTGACGGTAGTCGGGCCGTTGCGTCTGAACGACGCCGGCAATCACTTGCGCATATCCGTCCGGACGTTGACGCGTTATATCACCCGCCAGTAAGATTTCGGTGTTGGAAGATAAATTCCACAAAAACTGGCCGCGAACACCGAGGTTGTTAAGATCGTTGACCGCCTTTCCGGTCGCAACATTGTCAATTGTTCCATCACGTTGAGTCCCACTGAAGGAAATGCGCGCGGCAACCGATTCACTCAACGGACCCGTGACCGACGTCTTTGCCTGCACAAAACCGAAGTTGCCGTAGCTCAGCTCCGCCCGGACAGCAGGCGTAAATTCAGGTTTTCGAGTAGCAATATTGACTGCGCCCGAAGTGGTGTTCTTCCCGAAAAGTGTTCCCTGTGGACCACGCAATACTTCAATGCGCTCGACGTCAATAAAGTCCAATGCCGTTGCCGCCGGACGCGCGTAATAGACGCCATCGATGTAGAAACCGACGCCAGGGTCGATGCCGTCGTTGGTCAGCCCGAACGTGGTGCCAAGCCCGCGAATATTCAGCGCAGTATTCCGGGGGTTCGAAGAATAGAACTGCACCGTTGGCATCATCTCCTTTACACGGTTGATGTTGAATGCGCCAGCCTCTTCAGCGCGGTCGCCGGTTAGTACAGCCATCGGGATTGGCACGGCCTGTACACTTTCGCTTCTGCGCCGCGCCGTCACAAGGATTTCTCCCAATGTGTTGTCGTTTTGCAGGTATATCTCCAACTGCACGCCATCCAGCTCAAATACCTGGACTTCCTTCGCCTTATACCCTACAAAGCTCACCAGTAAAGTAAACGGAGCATCTCTTAGGGCGTCAAGCCTGAAGTTGCCGTCGATGTCGGTTGTCGATATCGTATTGGTGCCCTTAACGCCGACCGTAGCACCTGGAAGCGGCGCACCCGTGTTGTCTTTGACAGCACCGGAAATCACTTGCTGTCCAAAAGCGATTGAGGTAGCAAGCATAAGTACAACAGTAATCGGTAATCGTGTTTTCATCATAGTAGGAAAGTTGAGTTTGAAAGGCTCTTCTATGAGTGGAATTTATCTCTGGCGTTCGCGTGCACTACCGGACAACACGCCTGCATTCTTCCCATCTAAAGTCAGATACCCGAAGTCATGAAGATAGCGTTCACCGTTTCTGACCACCCATTCCAGAAATGCTTTTGCTTCAGGTTTTACATCTTCTTTTGAAACAGACAGATGCACATAGGCAGCCGGTGCGGTTGCCCCCTCCTGTTCCAGGCGCTGTTGCACAGTGGAGAGATCGCCGTAAAATTTTTCTCCATTCGCAACACGGCCGTTGCCATCGATGTCGATCGGAAGTACCGTCAACCCCTCAACCGGAACCTTGTTTTCAAGGTCATAAATAAGCGGGAGCGGAAGGTAAGACACCGCAGACGTATCCAACAGAATAGCCTTTCGGAGGTGTTCGTCCGACCCGGCGATTGCGTTGCCTTTGATGTCGCGCTGAGTGTAACCAAAATGTTTGGCAAATACGTATGGTGCGCCGGCGGACTGCAACCGAGTATAAACAGTGTAGGGTATCTTTATGCCGCTTCGGTCGTCGCCGTCCGTGAACAAATCCTGAAAGAAGATTCGCTTAATCAAACGGTTGTCAAGTCCTTTCTCACCGTAGTCCCTGGCAATGGCCGACTTGGCGTTGGCCACGGGAAGGATAGCGTAACGTGCTACTCGTGTGTATTCGCGATTTGAACTGAGGATTTCCCCCGATTCAAAGACTTCCACCAGCACATCATACGACTCGGGATCCGACATTCCGCGCCATTCAATGATGATCTGGACGTGAGGTTTCTCTTTCCTGTATTCGTCAATCCACGCCTGGATGAGTGGATAAGTAAACCGGGTACCGGTGATCACAACCACGTCAGAGGATGGCGCGGGTTGTGAATTCGTCTGTGCAAATAGGCTCTGGGAGACGGATGCTACCATCGCAAACATTAAGGTTCGTAGTCCTGTTCTCATATAAACATATTGTCTATCGTTTTAGTAGACTTTTAACAAAGGTTATGCCTTTGATGCATAAAGGCAATAGCTCTGGGAAATATTTTTTTCGTGGACGGTCGATACAGCAAAAAAGCCACCCATAGGGGTGGCTCAGACCAAAAAGCGCCGGTAAAGCAAATCTAATTGACTGCCTTTCGTAGATAAACATTCCCATATTTCGACCCGAAGCTGTATCGCGGGCCGCTGCCAGGCGTTGCTGAGACCAGGGTATGAAAGTCTCGGTGTTCCGAAGCATCCCCCTCAAAACGGATATCAAGATTTGTATAAATTTCACCGTAGTTGGTCTCCGCTATCAGCTCACCGGTAGCTCCTTCAGACAAAGTCGCGTCTACGCCACCATAGGTTGCCTCCACGGTAAGCGGTCCGGAAAACTCCCTAACTTCCACCATCCCATAAACTGATTCGATCTTCGTTTGAACATTCCTGGGTACCATGATCTCCAGCGTTATCTCAATCTCCGGTCCAACAGAGAATACGTCGTAAGTTGATCCGTGTTCTTTCTTATACTTTTGCCATTCATTGCGATCGCGAAATGTCACCTTCTGACCGCCGCGTATTACCGTGATTCGCTCTGGCAAGTCTTTCATGGATTTAATGGTTCCCCAAAGGTTCAGCGTATTCTCCGCCAGCGAATGGGTGATCTCGAACGCGCCGTCGTTTTCCCCATTATTGATGCTGACCTCGCCACGTATGGAGATTTCGTTCTTATCCCACGTACTTATCTTGATCAACTCGGGATAGTCGAACTGCATCCGTATTGCCTGACCGTTTTGGAAAGGAATCCTTTCATTGATCACTGTCTGTGCTAGTCCCGTGGTCATAAAGGCTACCAGACAAGAAGAAGCGAATAAAATCTTCATCGGAAATGCGTTTAGGACCTACTGTTTCTTCCTTAAATAAACATTACTGTGAGTGGACGACAGTTCCAATTCAGCGCCTCCGCCATTCAGCGTTGCCTCAATTTTTTCACTAAATCGGCGCATACCTCCATTGTCGGAAAACTCGAGCTTGAAGCCGGGATCGACAAAGATTTCACCCCATGCTGTCGCGAGCTTGAGATTTAGCCTGGCATCGGTAGGAAGAGATACATCCACGTGCCCGTGCACAGACGTAATCGAGGCGGGATTGGCAATAGTATTCGGCATGACGACGTCAATATCACCATGCACACTCTTGACATTGAGTTTCCCCGTCACATTTGACATTGAGATATCATTGTGCACCATGGTCACCTCGACATTGCCGTCGAAGTTGCGAATGGTAAAGTCATCGCCATATGGAGTCGTGTGGAAATAAGCAACCGTCACGCCTTTCGGCACCTTGATGAGGAATTCGGTATCCTCCATCCTTTTCAGCGCGTGTACTTCAACACGATCACCCTTGTCGACCACGGATAAACCGAGCCCGGTGTTGTCTTCCAGGCCGAACGAGCTGACGGCTCGTAATCCTTCGGCCCGTTTATCCTTTTCCCTGTCACTTCCGCGAGTGCTAAAAATGATCTCCGATCCGTTGTTTCCCTCAATCGTTACGCGGTTGACGTCCCTGATCTCCAGCCGACCCGAGCTTTTGGAAAGTTTGAACTCCTGTCCCGTTACCGTCCCGACCACCATCGTGGCAGCGCAGAGCATGTATAGCGTCTTGAATTTTGTCGTTTTCATAGTTACGGTTGATTTAAAAGTCCTTCACTCAAAGTTTCCGAAGATAAATTTTGCCATAGTTGGCAGCGAGGTCCATGTTCACACCTCCGCCATTGATCGTACCCTGTACCCTGTCGGTCAATTGAATCATCCCTTCACTTTGACCCAGCTTGATATTGAATTCCGGTGCAACATATATCTCTCCGTATGAAGAACTGAGCTTAAGCGTGGCCTTTGTCGATTGAGGCATGGCGACATCCACGAAGCCGTAAACAGAAACAATGGAGACCGGATCGTTTATTACAGAGCCGAAAGACGCTTCTACCGCTCCATAGATCGTCTTCACCGCCAATGGACCGGTGACGTTACGCAAACGGACGTTGTTGTACTGCGCGGCCACTTCTATCTCGTTGGGCATATCGCGGAACTCCACTGGACCACCATACTGCGACTCATAGCTATAGGAGACAATAACTCCTTTCGGAACGCGGATGCGGATGTGCGGTGAAGAATGTTTCGCCAATTGCCGAACCTCTACGACACTTCCCTTCTCTGTGACGTTGACCCCGAGCCCCGTGTTGTCTTCAAGGCCGAGGTTACCGATGGCACGCAGACCATCAGCTCGCGCATCCTTGCCTTTAGAACTCTCCGCCGACGAAAAGATGATTTCATTTCCGTCGTATCCTTCGACCGTTACACGGCCAATTTGGATTTCCAGCCTGCCCGTAGTCCGTGCAATTTTGAACTCTTGCGCGTGCGCGACGTCGGTCAGGAACAGCGCCGTCGCTATGAATAGAATATTTGTTGTCTTCATTTCTCGTTTGTTTGTGTAATTGATAAGGAGTATCCTTCATGAAAGAATCAGTATTCCCGCCCAGGCCTCGTCCCTGACGGCCTGGATTGTCTCTTCGTCGTCAACAATTTTCTGAAGATCGTCAAGCACTTGCTTCTCGCGAATCTTTACCAGCAGTTGAATCAACGCAATCTGAACGACCGGATCACGCTGTTTCGGAAGCGCATCAATGATCCCACGCCGAACCTGTTGCTCATCAACGAAGCGACCCAATGCTTCCAGGGCGGCCAGTCTTACGTTGGAGTTCGGGTCGTCGTTCATTAGCTTCAACAACGCGGCAACGATCTCGTCATCGGGCCTGTCAAGCGTCATGACCACGTTAACCCCACGCAATCGTTGGCTCGCAGAAAGCTCATTTTCCATCATCGCCATCATGCCGTCTATGCGCGACTCGATTTCGGCAATTCGTTGTTCATGCCTTTGGCTGACCACATATCCAACCCAACCACCGACTACGAGGAGCAGCACGGCGGCAGCTATGCGATAAAAAAATGATTGAAGTCGCACGACCTTCTTTGAGGAATCGATTTCCTTTTCCAGGAATCGCTCGAAGTCTTCCCGGACACGTGGCGCCATTTCTATCGGCGTCGCACTATTGATAAGGTGTACAAGTTCACGAAGTTCCTCGTAAAGCCCTTTGCTTTCAGCGTTTCCGCTCAACTCCGCTTCGACTTCCCGCCGCTCCTCTTCGGACAAGTTGTTGTCGATGTAGTCGATGATCATTCCGGTAAGCTTTTCCTTATCCATAATGTTTTCTAACATTTTAGGTCTTTTCGACTTCGAAATAGTACTCACGAAGCTTCAGCAGGGCACGGTGAACTTTCACTTTTATGTTTGCCACGCTAGTCTGCATGATAGCCGCGACATCCTCGTACTTCATTTGCTCGAACCGGGTCAGGATCAGCAACTCGCGCTGCTCATCAGTAAGACGTGCCAGGGATTGGTGCAGCTGGCGCTCTTTTTCGTCGCGTTCCGCTCCATCGTTTTCGTCTTCAATATTGTCCTTTACCTTTTCCACGTCGACATATACTGCGACCCTGTTCTTTTGCGTCTGATAGTGATCGGAGAATACATTCCGCGCGATCTGAAAGACCCAGGGTTCAAACCGCCTTCCCGGGCGAAAACTCTCTCGATACCGGATGAGTCTGAAGAACACATTTTGTGTAAGGTCTGCCGCCAACTCTCGATCAAGCGTCATCTTGGCCAGAAAGTTGAAGATCCGCTTATGGTAGCGCTCAAACAGAATACTCGCCTGCCGAAGGTCGCCGCGCTTAACGGCCTCCATTATCGATTCGTCGGTCATCAGGTTATGCACTTTCGTTCGCGCTGCCGGGTTTCGCTCTCCAAACTGGTCCGGGTTCGGTTGTCTGTGCTGATTACCGCTTACGGGCGGGAAGGTTACACGTTGCGTGAACGGAATTTACAGTTTTTTGCCGCACTGCACCTCCCGACCAGCGCATTTGGATCACGGTTGCCTGTTGGCCTGGCTTACCCGCTCAGGATCTTTATTTAGTGGATATTCTTGTCCGGGAGAAAATTTGGGCAGTGGAAAGCGTAAAACCCATCTCAGTTCCACTTCACCCGGATGTACCGGTCGTTCTTTTTGAAATGGGGTGGAATGCACTTCAGGATTGCCTCGCGAAGCTTAGTAAGCAAGGCTTCCTTGACGAAACCGTGGTGAACGGCCAGGCTCACTTCCCGAACCGGCTCGGGCGCCACGAAATGCCTCACCTGCCGGCTGCGCGTACTAACTGCCATCTCCGGGATCAGCGTGTAGCCGTAATGGTTATCTACCATGGCTTTCAGTGTCTCAAAAGATCCGCTTTGATAGTTCAATTGCTGGTGGATTGCCTTTCCTTTTGAGGAACAAAGGTTCATGACTTGACCGCGGAAACAATGGCCCTCCTCCAGCAGTAGTAAATCCTCCGTGGAAAGCGACTTGAGGCTCACTTTCTCCTGCCGGTAGTATTTCTGTTTTTCCGATGTGTAGAGGAGAATCGGCTCATAGAAAACGGGAATCTCCCGGATCTCGCGGTCGTCGAGCGGCGTGACGAGAATGGCGACATCGAGGCGGTTGGCCTTCAGTTGTCGAACAATCTCAACCGTTTGAAGTTCGGTGACCGTAAAAGAAGTACCGGGGTGCCGGGCGAGAAAGTCATTGAGGAAACGCGGCAGAAGGTACGGAGCCAACGTCGGAATCACCCCCAGCCGGAATTCTCCTTCAATAGAGTCCTTTTCACTTCGAATAAATTCCTTAAGGTTCCTGATCTCCTGCAGTATCAGTCGGGCCCGGTTCAAGACCAGCTCGCCGGCGGGCGTTGGCTTTAGTGGTTGTGTCTTTTCAAAGATCCGGACGCCAAGTTCGCTCTCAAGTTTTTTCACCATCGTGCTCAGCGTCGGCTGGGTAACATGGCAATGCTCGGCCGCCTTCACGTGGTTGCGGTGAATGTCAAGAGCCACAATGTATTCGAGCTGTTGGAGGTTCATGCCCCTTTTTCACAAAAATACGAAAAATAGATTCTATCAATATCCAAATAGGAAATATTGATGTTGATTATGAGGAAATTTCTTATACTTTCGCGGCTGGATTTTTAAACATTATTAAGCACTATGACAAAAGGTATTTTAGCAGTAGGACAAGCATTTCCCGCGTTCAAAAAGACAGCGGTCGTTTCGCTTGAGAAGGGAAAGGAATTTTTTGACATTTCGTCGGACGAACTCATCAATGATGAGGGGCGCTGGACCGTAATGTTCTGGTGGCCAAAGGACTTTACATTCGTTTGCCCTACCGAAATCGCAGAATTTAACAAGAACTACGGTGAATTCCGCGATCGCAACACCAACCTGATCGGTGCTTCAACGGATTCTGAGTTCGTACACCTGGCCTGGAGAAAAAACCACGACGACCTCCGCGATCTGAAATTCCCCATGCTCGCCGACACCTCAAAATCTCTTGCTGAAGACCTCGGCATTCTGGAGGCTAACGAAAAGGTGGCGTATCGCGCGACGTTCATAATTGACCCCCAGGGAATTGTTCGTTGGGTCAGCGTCAACGACCTAAGTGTAGGGCGTAACGTAAAAGAGGTGATCCGCGTTCTGGACGCCCTTCAAACAGACGAGCTCTGCCCCTGCAACTGGGAGAAAGGTCAAGAGACGCTCAAAGTCTGAATCACACACATTGATTAATAGCATGATCGGTCCGCCTCCAGCCTTTGCGTTGGTGGCCGGCCCGACATGCCATATTAAATAAGATAAACGATCGAGAAAAAAATAATGGAGTTGACACAAACGTATTCGGAAACTACCCGCGAATTTCTGGAGTTTCTGAAAGTGGAGAAGGATTATAGGACGGATTCCCTGGATATGCTTGAAGAGGGCAAATCGCGCTACGTGGCGGATTTGAAAATCAATTTCCGGAACTCGCTTGAAAGTGAATTCCTATCGAAAAAAGAGATCGGACTTCTGGGCATTGCCTTGGCCGTCAACGCAGGTCATCCCGCATTGCGTGAGTTCTTCCGAAACCAGGCGATGGAAGAAGGAGCAACCAGTGCTGAGATCGCCGAAGCCGTGGGCTGCGCATCACTCCTTAGCGCCAACAACGTCTTCTATCGGTTCCGCCATTTCGTTAATAAGGAAAAATACAATGAGATACCGGCACGTATCAAGATGAACATCATGGCCCGCCCTGCCACGGGAAAAGAATTTTTTGAACTCATGAGCCTGGCGGTGAGTGCCGTCAACGGATGTGAAATGTGCGTGCGTTCACATGAAAAGTCGCTTATTGAACTCGGCTCCAAAGAAGAGCGGATTTTTGAAGCCGTACGCCTTGCTGCAGTTATTACCAGCGCGACAAAGATTATTTAACAAGAAATTCATTTAGTAGGGGTTGAGTTGTGGGAGCCGGGGTTCGAAAGGACCCTGGCTTCGTTATTAGTAAACGCACAGGCTATCAATGGTCGAGCGTCGTCAATCCAACGATTGGCCTGATCTTTGGGTCTAATGCTGGTAAACGAGGTAAATTATGAAGCAGCACGTAATCTTTTTAATAATGCTCGCGCTACCCCTGGCGTCCGTCGCGCAGGAACGGGAGCACAAGGAACACTTTATTGAAGTCACCGGATCGGCCCAGCAGGAGATAGAGCCTAATGAAATATACACGCTGATCCGCCTTCGCGAATTCGAGGAAAACAGGCAAAAAACTCCGTTGGAACAACTCGACAAAAATTTTCTCGACGCGCTCAAGAAGGCGGGAATCGACCGCAAGCGACTGGAGTTAGCCGATGTGGGTTCGCGTCTGGATACTTTCCGTCGGCGCGACCGCGAGGCATACCGCGCAAAATCGTACCAAATAAAACTGACAAGCGCTGAAGAACTGGACAAGCTGCTCACCGCGCTTGAGTCCGTGAAAGTCGATATTGTCGACATCACACGGGTGAGTCACTCAGACTACGAGAAAATTATGCTTGACCTGAAAGTCAAGGCGCTGAGGGAAGCACGCATGAAAGCGGAAACCTTGATGAAATCCATTGATGCAGAGCTTGGCAAGCCGATCATGGTGCGCGAATGGGACATAAGACCCTTCGACGGGATGGAAGCACGCATGACAATGATGAAAAGTGCCGACATGCAGCCGGCCGAGCCAATCGGGTTCAGAAAGATCAAGCTTCAGGCGCAGGTAACGGCCCAGTTCGAAATTCAATAACGCCAATCATCAATCCGGTTCGTGGACATTCCCTTGTTTGTCCACGCGCCGGTGCTTTCGGGGCTCCATCCAGATTTGTTCTTCGCGATAACGAACCTTTTCGCCGACCGGTACTTCCACAATTCGCGTCCTGAGTTTTAGGGGGGTGG
>CAZIAG010000018.1:421-1460 GCA_964537375.1 uncultured Roseivirgaceae bacterium | reverse complement strand
TGGCTGCACGTCGATCGCTGGGAACCTGCCGCTCTGTTTCGGCGGCGATATTATCGGACTCTCTTGTAGTTGAGTCGGCCTTCGCATCGGGGTTGAACTCATCCCTGCCCGCCTGGATGTTGTATTTACGCTCCTCTCGTGTGAGCGCATCCTCCATAACGCGCGCTTCTTCGTCGATATTGAGCGCACCCGCTTCATCAAGGAGCGTGGCTATCGTCTCGGCCTCATCGTACGTTGCCGCCTGAACCGCAACGGTCACGCCCCTTTGTGCGACACTGATGTAACGGCGTGCCTCTTTTGCATCAGCAAATATGCGTTTGAAATACCGCCCCAACGGGGTATCAAAAAGATAGTCGTCGGATATGTCCGCGCGTGTCTCAAACGACTCAGGGACCGCAATATCAACGTTGGCCCGATCGATATTGTTGCGGGACAGTTTTTCGACTGCAGCGTCGGCTTCATGCCGGTGCCGGAATATTCCAATGACAGTATGTGACATGATCGCAGTTGTTGGTATACACTATCGTCGATAAAAACCGTTCCGATAGATCAACCGGCCACGGGCGCATCATTGTTTCATTGCAAAGCGGTACGTCTTGAGGAACTTTGTCGGACACAGAAATGAGCCAGCCATCGTCACCGACGTTTCGCGCGAAACTCCGCCAATCTTTGGGAGGTCGTGGGCGTCATTAAACTTTAATATAAATCTGCCTCTTGTCAAGTGCATATCCAACCAGCCAATTCAACATCATAAAGAACAAGGCAAACAACAAAGAAGCAAACATCGGTTCAGCAAAGCTTCTGAACAAGTCGGTGTAGAACCAGCGCAAAAGACTGCCTTCTCCAACCGTAATTCGCGACAATGTCTTCACCAGCAGCCCCGCTAGTATGAAGATAAAAAGCGGGTTGCGTCCAAACACAACAAAGAAATAGGTCCAACGTCTTACCTGAAGCAATTCAATAACATATATAAGTGTAGCGAGGATCATGAGGTCGATTCCCACGGTCAGGAGAACGTACGAGCTTGTCCAAATCTTCT
>CAZIAG010000018.1:0-385 GCA_964537375.1 uncultured Roseivirgaceae bacterium | reverse complement strand
CATTGGGAACGTCATATCCCAGATAAAACCGCCCATTATCAAAATGCCGCCCCATACCATCAACTTGGCAATCGTCTCGTAGCTATTGCCATAACGGCGAATAAGAATTCCCGCGAAATAACCACCGATCACATTAACCACCGCGGGAATTGTGCTGAGAAATCCCTCAGGATCAAACGGTATTCCTTCGCCTTTATATAAATGGGCTGGTCCAAGTAGAAAAAGGTCCAGTTTAAGGGCCGCATTACCGGTGAGGCTGTAGGGATCGGATGGATCACCAAACACATAGCTGATCAGCCAGTAGCCCAGGAGTGAAATCGCGCTGAATGCAACGACAAACTTCCTGGAGCCGTAGTGAATGACCACCGCAGCGATGAAATAGCAC
>CAZIAG010000017.1:15053-18024 GCA_964537375.1 uncultured Roseivirgaceae bacterium | reverse complement strand
GCCAAATGGTGCGGGGAAAAGCACCTCAATGAAAATGATCACGGGCTACATCGGGATCGGCGAAGGAGACGTATTCCTTGGCGGGCGTTCGGTGCGGTCGGAAGGTGATCAGCTGAAAAAGTTCGTGGGTTACCTGCCTGAGAACAATCCGTTGTACCTCGACATGCCCGTAATGGACTACCTCATGTTCTGTGCGGCCCTGCAAGGCGTAGAACGCTCGAGCATCAATTCACGCGTCCGGCAAATGATAAAAGTCTGCGGACTCAATGCGGAGAAGCACAAGAAGATCGGTGAACTATCCAAGGGTTATCGGCAACGGGTCGGACTGGCCCAGGCGATGATTCACGATCCAAAGATCCTTATACTTGACGAACCAACCACGGGACTTGACCCCAACCAGATCGTGGAGATCCGCAAGCTCATCAGGGAACTCGGGCAAGAAAAAACGGTTATTCTCAGCACACACATTCTTCCCGAAGTGGAGGCCACATGCGATCGAATCCTGATCATCAATCGTGGTAAGATAGCAGCAGATGGAACTGCGGAAACGCTGCGAAAGCAAGCGTCTGGAAAAGAATTGCTCAAAGTACGCATCGAGGATGCAACGGTGAACGACGTGCTGTCGTCATTGACGGCCCTGCCTTCCGTTGCTGCCGCGACCATTGCCGACGCCGAAACCCACCGATTCGAAGTCGAAACGAAAGCCGGAATGTCATCAAAACGCGATGTATTCCGTCTTTGCGCCGACCGCGGGTGGGCCATGACCGAACTGATACCGGTGGAAACCCGCTTGGAAGACATTTTCAGAAACTTAACTATGAATTGACTATGCGCCAGATCTGGATCATCGCAAAGCGCGAGCTCGATTCATTCTTCGACTCGCTTATCGCATATATACTGCTCGTTTTGTTTCTCGGCCTGACAGGACTTTTCACCTGGATTGTAGGTAACGACATTTTCTATATGGGCCGGGCAAGTCTGGCAAGTTTCTTCAACATTGCCTTCCTGTCGCTTTACTTCTTTATTCCGACCCTAACCATGCGACTTGTCGCGGAAGAAAAAAAGACGGGAACCATCGAGCTTCTTCTGACAAAAGCCGTAACCGATCGACAGGTGGTCCTCGGTAAGTTTCTCGCAACATTCTTGTTGGTGCTGATTGCGCTGGGCTTTACCCTCCCCTATGTAATCACCGTGGCCAACATCGGAGACCTGGACGCCGGGGAAGTTATTGGCGGCTATGCGGGACTCGGGTTGATGAGCGCAATGTATATTGGTATTGGTCTTTACGCCAGCAGCATAACCAACAACCAGATCGTCGCAATCTTGCTGAGTCTGCTGATCGGATCATTCTTCCATTTTATTTTTGGTGTGCTCGCGAATCAGTCGCCGGGTTTGATCGGGGAACTCTTTTATACCCTCAGCGTAAGGAGCCACTTTGATAGCATATCGCGCGGAGTACTCGACAGCAGCGACCTGGTCTATTTTGTGTCGATCACTTTTCTGGGATTATTTCTGACGGAATTTTCTTTGACAAAAAGGACTGTAGCATAAGGCCATGAAGACGAAGATATATACATCCACGGCACTCATCGTCGCGATCGTTATTTTCATCAACCTTCTCGCGGGTGAATTTCGGATCCGGATCGATTTGACGGACGACAGGCAATATACCCTTAGCGGCGCCACGAAAGATATCCTGAGAAACCTCGACGAGCCCGTCACCGTGAAAGCTTACTTTTCGAAGAATGTACCGCCAAACATATTGCAGACGCGAAAAGAAGTCCAGGACCTGCTTGTCGAATACGCAGGCATCGCCGACGGTCAGATCGTCTACGAATTTATCGATCCGAACGAAAAAGAATCCTACGAGGATGAGGCCACGCGAAATGGCATCTCCCCGGTACTAATCAACGTGCGCGAAAAAGATCAGGTAAAACAACAACGCGCGTACCTCGGCGCAACCATTGAGTTGGGGGATCGTAAAGAAGTGATTCCCTTTATTGAGCCGGGAGGACCAATCGAGTATACGCTCTCTTCGGCGATAAAAAAGATCGCCATCGAGGAAAAGCCCGTGATCGGATTTGCCACCGGCCATGGCGAGCCGTCAATTATGGAAATGCCTCAACTCCAGGACGTCCTCAGTGTTCTCTACGAAACGAAAGAGATATCGATAACTGATTCCACAGACATCCCGGCGGACATAAACACGCTGGCGATCGTTCGCCCAACTGACAGCATACCCGATGCTCATCTTGACAAGATCGACGAATTTCTCGCCAGGGGCGGTCGTGTCATCGTCGCGATCAACAGGGTAAATGGCGACCTCCGTTCGGGATACGGAATGTCCCTGACAACCGGTCTGGAGGCCTGGCTCAAAGAAAAAGGTATCGAAGTCGTGGATAATTTCGTCGTGGATTCTCAATGCGGATCGCTTAGTGTGCCTCAACGGTTCGGCTTCATCACCGTGCAGGCAAATATTTCATTTCCGTTCGCTCCTTTGATCGAGACGTTCACAAGGCATCCGATTACCGCTGGCCTCCAGCGTATGATGCTACAGTTCGCCAGTGAAGTTCGGTTTGTCGGCGACTCTACACAACATTTCATTCCTCTTGCGTACTCCTCCGACCTCTCGGCCACTATGCCCGCGCCTCAGTTCTTTGATGTCAACCGCGAATGGGCAGAGTCGGACTTCCCGCAGTCGCGTATTCCTGTAGCGGCTGCCCTACAAGGAAAAATGGCCGATAACAGCGAGGGACGGCTCGTCGTCATTGGTGACGGTGATTTCATCGTCAATGGCGGCGGTCAACAACCACAACTCCTGCAGCCGGATAACGTAATTTTCTTCGCGAATGCAATAGACTGGCTATCCGACGACACGGGCCTCGTTCAATTGCGAACAAAAGGTTCGACGATGCGTCCGATACGTCAACTTGAAGAAACTACGCGGACGTTCTTGAAGTATCTCAATTTC
>CAZIAG010000017.1:14749-15043 GCA_964537375.1 uncultured Roseivirgaceae bacterium | reverse complement strand
CTCGTACTCTCTGTGGCGTACGGGATATTCCGTGCGCAACAGAACAGGATCAAGCGTCTGAAACGAATGAGTTACAATTACGCACAGTAACGAAAGGAACACAAAGATTTAGAACAAGCTATGAAGAAGTTCAGCAACAAGATACTGATCATCATCCTCCTGGCCCTTGCCGTAATCTTTATAGCCACAAAGCTATTTCGGGATCCCACGCGTCAAAGCAACCTCAATGTCGACGTCCTCGCCTTTGACACGACCCGCATCGATCGGATAGAGGTTCAACGAGATACCCATGCG
>CAZIAG010000017.1:6723-14739 GCA_964537375.1 uncultured Roseivirgaceae bacterium | reverse complement strand
GACAGGGCGACGAATGGCTTGTATCACATCGCGAGGTTACATCAAGGGCCGAGCGCGCCAGCATTCGAAATGTACTCAGAAGCTTGTCTTCCCTCACTCCTGACAGGATAGTCACCCGCAACGCCGATAAATGGGCCAACTACCACGTCGACGACAGTCTGTCTATCGCTGTCAAAACGTTCTCCGGTAATGCATTGCTCAAAGACATCTTCATAGGAAAACAGTCGGGCGGAAAAACTTATATCCGATTGGGTAACCAGGATGAGGTTTACACCGTAGAAACGTACCTGCGGAGCACATTTGACAAGGACTTTTCGGGATGGCGTGACCCGTCCGTACTTCGCATTCAACGCGATCAAGTCCAACGGATTACTTTCCATTATCCTGCCGACAGTGGCTTTGTCATCGAAAAGAAGGACGGCACCTGGATGATCAACGCCAACAAGGCCGACTCTGCGGCCGTGGAGAAGTACTTGAGCGCACTCCGTTCGAAAGATCACCGTGAATTTATCGACGACTTCCAGCCGAAGACAGACCCTGATGTTACGATCACGTTCAGCGGTCAAAACGGAGATCAAGTTCTTAAGGCCTGGAACACGGCGTTCTATGAGTGGGTGTACAACAGCTCCCATCAACCCGAAGTCTATTTTGCAGATAAGAAGATGAACCTTGCCCGCGATATCCTTAAAGGCCGGCAAACATTCGAACCAAAGGAGGCCGACTCGCGTTGACGGCGGTAGCGTTGCTCGCAGAAATCCGGGCTGACAAGATTTCACATTCTAATCCTCATTCATGACAGTAATTCTGCCATGGGTGGCCAGGGAACCAACCAAACCGCTGGTCTGAGGCATAGTGCTGCCCGGAGCGATACAGTGGTTCAATATTTGCAAAAAAAAGACTGGAAACACGATTGGCCCGACCGGGGTCAGTATCATCTTTTTAACTCATTTTAAAATCTAGTCTTATGAGGAATGCAGGATTGATGTTAATCGCTGCCATCCTCGGCAGCCTACTTACCACCGGAATCTTCGCAGTTCTTGATGATAAGAATGAACCGGTTAGAATAGAGTATGTTCAGCGTACACCCGTACACCGCGCGTCCCTGACCGGGAATGCGGCGAACGCACCGCTGGACTTTACCGCTGTTGCAGAAAAGGTTATGCCAGCCGTTGTCCATATCAAGTCCACGGAGAAATATGAACGGCAACAGCGTGGTTACCGGCCCAATGTGCCGCATCCATTTGAAGAATTTTTTGGCCATGACTTCTTTCGGGATTTCTTTGGCCCCGGCTATCGCGGCAATTCGGGCGGGCCGATGTTACGCGTCGGCTCAGGATCCGGAGTAATCATCAGCAACGATGGATACATTGTGACGAACAATCACGTTGTAGAAGATGCCGACGAACTCGAGGTCACACTATATGATAATCGCACGTTTAATGCCACGGTAGTCGGCACCGATCCACTCACAGACATTGCGTTGATAAAGATTGACGAAAAAGGTTTGCCATCCCTGCCCTTGGATGATTCCGACAAAGCGCGCGTTGGTGAATGGGTTCTCGCAGTTGGCAATCCATTCAACCTCAACTCCACGGTAACGGCCGGCATCATCTCTGCCACCGGAAGGAATATCAACATACTCCGGGATGAATACGCCATTGAATCGTTCATCCAAACCGATGCCGCAATCAACCAAGGCAACAGTGGTGGAGCCCTCGTTAACATGAACGGTGGCCTGATTGGCATCAACACGGCCATTGCCAGTCCGACCGGTTATTATTCCGGCTATGGGTTTGCCGTTCCTTCCAATATGGTGAAGAAAGTCGTGGAGGATCTCATTGAATATGGCGAAGTACAGCGCGGCACCCTTGGCATCATGATCATGACGGTAAACTCCGCGATCAAAGAAGAGAAGAATCTTGACGTAAGCTCAGGAGTCTATGTCGACAGCGTAATGGAAAACAGTGCAGCAAGCAAGGCCGGGATCCGACCCGGTGACGTAATTACATCTATTGATGGACGGAATGTCTCAAAGAACGCTGAACTCCAGGAGCTGGTAGCAAGACATCGGCCGGGCGATAAAGTCATCCTTACCATCAATCGAAAAGGAAAAGAGCAGTCCGTAACTGCAACACTTCAAACCCGCGCTGGTTTATCCACCGTAGCCGCCCTTTCAAGCAGCGGTACGCTCCGTGAGCTTGGTGCATCGTTCCAGGATGCAGACGATGAAACCCTGGAGAAGCTTGAACTTTCGGGCGGTGTACAAGTAAGGGATTTACGTCATGGCAAATTGCAAAGCGCGGGCGTGAAGGAAGGGTTCATTATTACCGCTGTTGACGGTAAGCGTGTCAAAAACGTGAAAGAGTTGGAGAAGGCTCTCTCCGGCAAGAAAGGGGGCGTTATGCTCGAAGGATATTACGAGGATCGTCCAGGCGTATACTATTATGCGTTTGGGTTGTAACAATCCTTAATGCCGTTCGTTATGAATGTGTGAAAAAACATCTAATGCAGGGTTCGGTTAAATATCCGAGGGAGGACGGGCGGGTGGCCCGCGCCTCCGTAGGATGTATCGGGGTATCAAATGGCGTGGTGGTATGAGGAAGAATATTCGGATGGCGTTATTGACTGTGCTGGTCAGCACAATACCAACCTTACTGGCAGCTCAACAATTCGGTCGTAACAAGCCGCACTACAAGGAGTTCGAATTTTCAGAAAAAGAGAGTGAAAACTTCCGGCTCTTCCATTATCTCCCCGATCCCACGGCAGACAAATTACTCCGCACCGCAGAACGTTGGTATCAGCACGAACGATCCATTTTCAAAGATACGTTTGACACCAAGAACCCTGTAATCATCTACGGCAACCACGCTGACTTTCAACAGACGACGGCAATCTCCGGCTCAATAGGCGTAGGCACTGGCGGCGTAACGGAAGCTTTCCGAAACCGGATCGTGATGCCTGTCATGGAATTGAACTCTCAAACGGACCACGTACTCGGCCACGAACTGGTTCATGCGTTCCAATACAAACTCGTACAACGCGACTCCCTCAGCCTTTCGCATCTGCAAAACATTCCATTGTGGATGGTGGAAGGACTTGCCGAGTACCTCTCCATCGGTAGCATAGACGCGCATACGGCCATGTGGATGAGAGACGCGCTTATCCATGATGACTTTCCCACGTTGCGTGAGATGACAAGGTCGTATAAGTATTTTCCGTATCGATATGGTCAGGCGTTTTGGTCCTTTGTCACGGGCGTATTTGGCGACTCGATCATATATCCGCTTTTCCGTGAAACGGCATTATTCGGATACGACAAAGCCTTGAAGCGCCTGACCGGCCTGGATGAAAAAGCGTTTTCGGAAGCGTGGCGAAACAACCTGGAAGAATATTATCGTCAGTTTACACCACTTAGCAAAGACTCGGTACGTGGATCTCTTCTCGTTGATCCCAAGGTGGCGGGAGACTTGAACATCGCACCGGTGATCAGTCCGAACGGCCAATACATCGCCTTTCTCTCACAGAAGAATTTTTTTAGCATAGACCTCTTCCTGGCCGATGCGCGAACCGGCAAGATCCTGAAGACGTTGTCAACAATTGCCAAACAAAGTCACATCGACGACTTCAGCTATATCGAATCGGCACCGACCTGGTCGCCTCACAGCGACCGCATTGCGTTCACCGTATTCAGTGAGGGACAAACAATGCTCACTATCGTTGACATCGGCGGAGGTTACAGATCCCGGACATTCCCTATTCCCGGAGTGCCGTATTTCAGCAACCCCTCCTGGTCGCCCGACGGGAATCAAATTGTTGTGTCCGGGTTGGTCGACGGGCAAGGCGATCTGTTTTTATTCGATCTCAAAACAAACACGACGGTGCAACTCACCAACGACCATTTTTCGGATATTCAACCGCGGTGGTCTCCTGACGGCAACATGATCCTTTTTATATCCGACCGTCCGGCGCCGGGACGAAACTACAATTCCCGATCCCTCCAGCTTGCCTTGTTAAATCCAAGCTCTCAAGAGCTCACGGTATTCGACGTTTTTCAGGGCGCTGAAAACCTGGCTCCGGCATTCGCACCCGACGGACAATCGATCTATTTTCTTTCCAACCGTGATGGATTCAGAAATCTTTATAATTACAATATCAGCACGAAAGAAATAAATCGCCTCACTCAATATGCAACCGGCATTACTGGTATCACAGCCTATTCTCCGGCTCTGAGCGTCGCCACGGATACGGAGACACTGGCCTACACATACTACGCCAACCGAAAATACCTCATATACACGGCGATGCCGACAGACTTTACGTGGACACCAGTCGAAGCAGATAGCATCAATTTTTCCGCCGCGGTTCTACCGCCCGCAACCCGTTCATTGAACCTGGTATCCGCGTACGTCACAGAAATCGAATCATCGCTGGATACGCTCGATGCGGCATACGACACATCACGCCAATATCGACCAAAGCTTGGCCTGGAATTCATCGGCAACGAGGTGACGATCGGCGTGAACACAAATACATTTGCGAACCAAACGGGAATGGCGGGAGGCGTAAGCACGATGTTCGGCGACATGCTGGGATATCATAAATTATATTCAACGTTGGCACTTAATGGAGAGATCTATGATTTTGGGGGGCAGGTTGCCTACGTCAACCAAAGATCGAAGCTCATTTGGGGTGCGTCGGTGTCTCACATTCCTTATCGTTCATCATACCTCTCCTACCGGCCAGACACGTTGATCATCGGCGATGATTCGATATCTACAGTCGATGCGATGCTCGATGTTTTCCGAGCATTTGAAAAATCTGCGTCGATTTTCACGTACTTACCACTGTCTACCACACAGCGCCTGGAAGCGGGCCTCGGATACTCGTTGTACTCCTTCCGAGTGGACCGTTTTCACCATCACTACCACAACGGCTTCATTGTGGCAGAATCCCGTGAAAAACTCGAAGCGCCGGACGGGTATGGAGTTGGAAGCGCCTACGGCGCATTCGTGTTCGACAATTCATTTTTCGGTGTCGCGTCACCGTTGCGAGGAAAGCGGTATCGCGCAGAACTCGCGTTGAACTATGATGTCCTGGATCTTTACACCACCATGGCGGACTACCGGCAATATCTTTTTATGAACCCGACAACACTTGCGTTCAGGATACTTCATATCAGCCGGCACGGTCCGGACGCGGAGGATGATCGTCTTTATCCGCTGAGCTTTGCGTATCCCACCCTTACGCGCGGCAATAGCTTCAACAACCTGTCCCGGTATGCCGACCGTGACGAATCGAACCCCTATACAATTGACAAAATATTCGGCAGTCGATTGCTCGTTGGGAACGTCGAATGGCGGATTCCATTTACGGGCCCTGAACGATTGTCGCTAATCAAATCGAACATCCTATTCACGGAACTGGCCATTTTCACGGATGCTGGACTGGCGTGGAACAAAGGTGACGTTCCGTCGCTAAACATCGAAAGCCAGGACAATGCTACCACCCGTATACCTTTCGTTACTAGCGGCATATCGCTGAGAGTAAACCTCTTTGGCGCTATTGTTCTCGAACCGTACCTGGCATTTCCACTTCGGCGCGACGGGTTCGGACGCCCTTTATTCGCACTGAACTTCAGCCCAGGATGGTGATACCGCTTATATCTGCTTTACCGCATAGTCAACGGCCCGCGCAGTCAGCGCCATGTAAGTAAGCGATGGGTTTTGAGTCGAGGTTGATGTCATGCATGCGCCGTCGGTGACATATACATTCGGACATGCATGCATTTGATTCCACTTGTTCAGCAGAGAAGTCTTCGGATCACTACCCATTCGCACTCCTCCCATTTCATGAATGTCCAATCCGGGTGCTTGTCTTGAATCGGTTGCGCGGATATTTGTAAAACCTGCCTTTGTGAACATTTCCGTAAGCTGATCGATATAATCCTTCACCATCCGCTCGTCATTGTCGTCATAGTCGACGGAGATTTTCAGGCGTGGCATTCCCCAATCATCCACGCGGCCCTCGTCGAGCGTAACATAGTTCGTTTCTTTCGGTATAGTCTCCCCCATCATGTGCGATCCTACTCGCCACGGTCCAAGTTTCGACTTCCCCAGTTTCTCTTTTAATTCGAGACCAACACCGTCGCGGCCATTTTCGTCATATCGTTCCGAATGGAATCCGGCGGCATATCCCCGTAGAAAGTCTGTTTCCTGTTTTCGCAGGTTTCTGAACCTCGGAATATAGCCGCTGGTCGGTCTGCGTCCGGAAGTTGTCGTGTCTGCAAATCCATCGTACTCTGCCGAAATTCGCGCCCGGTAATTGTGGAAAGCAACATACTTACCCAGCAATCCATTGTCATTGCCCAGCCCGTTGGGAAACCGTTTCGACTTTGAGTTCAGCAAAATCAGGTTCGTGTTGAGTGCCGATGCATTTACAAAGATGATCTTCGCATAGTATTCTATTGCTTCCCGGGTGTGCGCGTCAACCACCAAGACGCCTTTTGCGCGTCCTCTCTCTTCATCATAAATAACAGAGTGTACCACAGAGTTCGGTCTAAGCGTCAGCTTGCCGGTCTTTGCTGCCCAGGGCAAGGTTGAAGAGTTACTGCTGAAGTACCCGCCAAACGGGCAGCCGCGCTGACAAAGGTTTCTGTGCTGACACCTTCCTCTGCCTTGCTCAATATGAATAGGCTGTGGGTCCGTAATATGAGCACAGCGCGCCACAATAACATAACGATCCTGATAATGTTTTTTCAGTTGTTCACCAAAGTACTTCTCAACACAAGTGAGTTCGATCGGCGGAAGGAACTCCCCATCCGGCAGTTGCGGAAGGCCATCGTAGTTTCCCGAAATACCGACAAACTTTTCCACGTGACTATACCATGGGGCCAGGTCCCGATAACGGATGGGCCAGTCGACAGCAAAGCCGTCACGCGCGGGACCTTCAAAATCAAAGTCGCTCCATCGTTGTGTTTGCCGCGCCCAAAGCAGCGATTTTCCGCCCACCTGGTATCCACGAATCCAATCAAATGGTTTTTCCTGTACATACGGGTGTTCACTGTCTTTCACGAAAAAATGCATAGCATCCTCGCGAAAGGCATAACAACGGCTCACGACCGGCGACTCGTCTTTGATCTTCTGCGGAATCTCGCCCCGGTGTTTGAATTCCCAGGGCATCATATTTGTCGTCGGATAGTCCACATTGTGCCTTACGTCCCTTCCCCTTTCCAACACGAGGGTCCGAAGCCCGCGTTCACAAAGTTCCTTGGCCGCCCATCCACCACTGATCCCCGATCCAATGACGATTGCGTCAAAGGTCCGTTCGTTTTGGCTGTCTATATTGAAATTTGCCATTATTGATCAGGTCGCTTTGAAAGATTCATCAACCGGTACGCAGCCTTTGAAATTCGGGCCGGGAACCAGTTCATATGGTTTAACATTCGTCAAGAAAAAAGATGAAGAGGTATACCCCTGAATAATGTATCTTCTTGTGAAGTGGTAGAACGTACGCACCTCTTCCGGGAACTGATCGATGTTTGCCTCGACCTGACGCAGGAGTGCCACTCGTTCCTCTGAATTCGATTCCATAAATGTCTTCCCTCCCAGTTTGCGGCACGCGTCCTCGAATGAGCGAAGCCCGTTTACATACTTTGTTTTGATATCATCGGGCTGACAGTCGTCGATCATCACAAGAGTAAAGTGATGCGCCATAGTGGTCTTGGCGCCCGGTGTGTCGGTCTCTGGAATTAGGGTCTCGGCAAGTTCAGCGAGCAGCGCTTCGTCGTCGCCGTTAACCGCGAGACTCTGCAACGCGATAGAAATCCGTCTCGGCTCCGACAAACAAGATGGAAGGAGAATGGCAGCTGTAGTGCCTATCGCCATTTGTTTAAGGACTTCCCGTCTATTCATGGTCAAGTCATCCGTTGATGCGCCGTTGGGCCAAACGTTTACCTAAGCAATATAACAGGATGAGATCAAAATGCGAAGGGAGCGTACGCCTCGTTAAGAATATTTT
>CAZIAG010000017.1:0-6706 GCA_964537375.1 uncultured Roseivirgaceae bacterium | reverse complement strand
GTTGGGTAGGCCCCACAGCATGAGGGGACACGTCTTCCGTCAATGTCTAACGAATCGTCTCCCGTCGAGAATCATGTACGTAACCCCGTCTGCATCGGTGGCAGGTCGTTGATCGATCCGAAACGCCTTCCTTGAGACATTGTCAGCATCATTGTCACTTGTAAAAATAATTCTCGACGATGTAATGCGGACATTTCCCTCACAGCGTCCCCGGTTTTTTATGTCACACACACCGTAGCCGTTCTGAAAAATCTGTAAGGCGTACTTGTCGTTGTCCCAGCTACCTCTGAAAATTTGGTCTTCCAGGGAAAGCTCTTCCTGGCATGACGAAAGAACCAGAACCGCGAGCCCGAAGATAAAAATCCGAACCATCTGCGTGTTGTTTGAAACTGCTTCTAAAAAAGCAATTACAATGCCACTTTCTACCTTCCCCTAGCGGCGAAGTCGACTATATATTGACTGTCGTCACCTTCTGAGTATCCTAATGACCTTTGTAAACTGTGCCGTAGTTATCCTGGCCAGGTAGATGCCCGTTTCCTGGCGCGAGAAATCAAACTGGTACACCTGCTCACCTCGCGCTCTGCTTTCACCTTCAAAAATCGCCCGACCATGGGGGTCGTAGATGCGCACATGCGAATCAATGAAGATGTTCATTAGGGTCAACGTTAGTTGATTATCCACAATCGGGTTATGATAGATCATCACCGGCAACACGCCTTCGCCCAGGCTGACAATTGTCGTATCCTGCTGCAAGGCTTCGCGGCGTTGCTCCAAATCCGAAATAATCTCGTCCAGTTCGCTTATCTCGTCGAGCGTTATTACGTAGTCATGATTGTAAACTTCGTTGATGTATTGCGGCGGGTTCAACTTCCCGTCGGTAATAAAGCTCCCTCGCCATGTCGCGAACCAACTCCAGGCCGCGCCCTCAACAAACATCCTTTCCGGATCAGGCATGGGGCCATTCTCAGACAGTGCAATGATCTTCCTTCCCCCGTAGATGGTAGCGAGGTTGTCAAACGTAAGGAAGCTGCTACTGCGCGTCCCCTCCGGCAGGTAGATATCCGCTCCAATAAGGTCTACATATTCATCTCCCGGATACCAATCCAACGCGGTCGGCTTATCGCTGGAGGTCCATGTCCAGATCAGATTATTTATGCCGTGATGATAGACCAGGCGTTCAAACAAAAGCTTCCATAACCACTTGCACGGCTCAGGCCCCTTCGCACCCCACCAAAACCACATCCCTTCAGCTTCATGCAATGGCCGCCAGAGCACAGGCACGTGAGCATCCTTCAATCGAATCAGCTGAGCAGCGATGGCATCGATGTCACGAATGATCAACTGATACTCCTCGCTAAGGGGATCATTCATGGCCTTTGACAGGTCAAACGTCGTTGCCTCAGTATAAAATCCTCTCCACCATTCCTTTCCCGGCTGATCGATCAAATCTTTGGGTGCATTCCAGTGCCAGCAAAAAGTCACAATTCCTCCCTGTGCATTCCACTCGATAGCGCGTTCCACGTCGTCTGAAGTGGCTCCATGCTCTACCCTACTCGGCGAATAATCGATCATATCAAATCCGCCTATCACCGGAGTACGACCGGAAATATTCTTAATGCGGTCCTCCTCCAACGGTCCGGTATATTGCCCGGACAAGATGACCTTTCCGTAAATGGCCGCGAGGAAATCGTAAAGGCTATCCGCTTCCGTTGTCGGTCCGGGGGTGACCAGATTCTCAGCAATGTTGTAAATATCCGCCGCTTCTGCAGGTTCTACGCGGATATTATCCAGTTCGAAGTATCCCCACTCCTTTAAAACGGCGATTGAATTCTCTCCCGCGTCAAGGAACACCTTACCAGCTTTTGTCTCCTGAAAAACGTTCGTTATGGGAAAGGCAACGCTTCCAAGGTTTACATCATTGACGATAATAAAATTGAATTTATCACCGGAAGGAGAAGCATACCTTACGAATAAATCATAGACACCCCCACGCGGCACGTCCACGAACATGGTAACCTTGTCCCCATCGGCATCAAATCCGGTGACATAACCAGTCCCGGAGTAGCCGGAACGGCTGTTGCTTTTAACGGTACCCTGGAGGATACCGTCCTCCGCCTCAATCGTCTGCCCCATGGAAGAATGCATGCAAGCAAACGCCATCATTAGAACCCACATGCCGAAACGTACATTCGATAAACCCTTTCTTCTTGTCATCATCTCATTCGATACGATAGAACCTTACCATTGTTCACCGCGATGTGAACCAAATTTCCATCGGTCACCATTCGGCGCGTGTCACCACGTATACACAGCCCGCTTTCACCGTTCTTAATCACCTGGAAAGTCCCGCTGCCGTTGTTCAACGCAACAACGCCATAGTTGCCCGTGATTTTGCCCGATCTTGCTCTTGTACCGGACAAGTTCCCACCGCAAAGAATATCGGGAACTTCATCTCCATTGATATCCACAAGCAAGAGCGAAAAAAGCGGAGACATTTGAAACTGTATTGGAAGTTCTCTTCTAACGAACATGCCGTCTCGATTCTCAAAAACAGCACTTTCAAGACAATACGCCTTCAGTAGTTGAGACATTTCCAACTCGCTGTCTGTTAGCACCTGATCGATGGCTGCCGCTGAATAGGAACGATAGTTTGTGAAGCGTTTTTTGAACGAGGGAAGTTGTTCTGTCAACTCATCCCTTGACGGATATGGATAAGACCTTCCCTGAACGAAATAACTCATCAATGGGTCGATCGATCCGTTATCGTCGTAATCTGCAAAGTGAAGCGCCACAGGTTGTTCCTGGGAGGCACGCATCTGTGTGTTGAGCCCGTGGTTCCCGGCAATCAGGTCGAGGTCACCGTCATTGTCGATATCACCAACGGCGACGCAATTCCACAAACCATGCGTGCGTTCACCAAAAAACTCCTCCGTCTTGTTTGACAATTTCCCGCTTTCATTGATAAAGATGGATACTGGCATCCATTCCCCTACGATTACAAGATCGATCCATCCGTCGTTGTTGACGTCTGACCATCTCGCATCCGTTACCATGCCGACTCGTTTGATATCGACGGCAAAGACGCTGTCTATCGCAAAATTTCCGTGGCCGTCGTTCAGGAGAAGATAACTTTCCGGCGTGGTCGGATAGCGACCGCTTTGTAGACGCCCACCAACAAACAAGTCAATATCGCCATCCCTGTCGAAGTCCCCGGGGCGCACACATGATCCACTGGAAAAAAATGCAGGCAAGGAACGGGGCGTAAACCTCCCGCTTCCGTCATTTTCGTACAAATAATCCCGCAGCAGCTCCTCATTATCCCAAAACTCATACCCACCTGTAACGACATAAAGGTCCAGGTCTCCATCATCATCCATGTCAAAAAACGCGGCGTCTATATCTTCGGACAGATAATGACCTGCGGCCCATGGTTGTTTGATCTCGATGAACGTGCCATCAACCTGTTGGATAAAAAGTGCGCAAGGCTGATCTTTCGCCCCGCCGACGAAGAGGTCCATCCGATCGTCGTTGTTAACGTCGGCCGTGGCCAATGCCGGCCCCTCCACCGAATACATGCGGGGCAACAGCGATTGTACCGTAAAATCATTGTGGACATTTTCCCGGTGGACAAAGTCGACCAAATGAACTTCATTCAATAATGGTTTCTTTCGCGCCGGGACCCCGTGTTGTCTGTCTTTTGCCTCCGGGATCGTATGAAGCTGGTCAACTGCCGGATTGTAGATAGCCTGGACGTTGCCCGACGGCCAACGAACAACAATCGAATCGATGGCGGTTATGTTGCCTAGCCCAAAATGCAGCGAGTAGTCGTTGGACGATTGAAACCCCCGCACGGGAAGCATCTCCCGGACCAGTATCTTGCCGGTAGTATACACTTCAACCCGCGCACCGATCGCGAACTGATTTTTACCTGAACCGATCAGGCTCACCTTGACAAAATGATTATTCTTCTTGTCCGTCTCGTTCCGGTAAACGCCGGCAAAATCATTCATGTTGTTTGTTACAATATCCAGATCTCCGTCGTTGTCAAGATCGGCGTAGGCGGCACCGTTCGTGATCGAAGGTTCGCCAAAACCCCAGGCAGTGGTTACATTCTCAAAAGTCAAATTCCCGGTTCCACGGTACGCATAATTGGGAATCTTGTTTGGATTCATTCGATCGAGGACATCGACAACCTGCATAGGTTGACCTTTTCGACGCGCCTCCACGAACTCCTGAAATGCCTTGTACTTGGCAAAGTCGTTGTCGGTGAGGTCGCGTTTAAAGCCGTTCGAAACGAACAAGTCCTGAATCCCATCATTGTCAAAGTCTCCGAACAAAGCCGCCCAGCTCCAATCGGTGTTCGATATACCGGCCAGTTGTCCAATCTCGCTGAAGGTGCCGTCACCATTATTAAGGTGTAGCATATTCCGCATGTATTGCGCGTGAAGGCCATTCTTAACCATTTCCGTGAACGCGTCGAAGCGGTCTGAACCCATCAGTTGTTTTTGTCGCAGGTTGTCTTCCGGCAACATATCGAGTGTATAGATGTCCATAAGTCCATCACCGTTGATATCGGCAATGTCGGTACCCATGGTAAACTTGGAGATGTGGCTCAGCAGGCTATCCGTTGCATCGACAAAACGTTGACCCCGGATATTAAGGAGTAGTCGGTCGCGCCCTGTATAGTCACATCCGGCATAAATATCAATCCAGCCATCGTTATTGATATCAGAAAGGCTGACCCCCAAACCGTAGTTCGAAGCCGGTCCGAAAACGCCGACGGAATCGCTCACATCGACAAAAACATTGTTATCATTTCTCAACAACCGGTTCCCGACGTATGGATGACGTGTAATTGTGTTTCGCCGCGAGATATCGAACGAATTAGAAATCATCAACAAAGAGTGGTTGAGAACAAACGCGTCAAGGTCGCCGTCGCGGTCATAGTCAAAAAATGCCGTTTGGGTCGTGAAAGAATCATCGTCCAGCCCGTAGTCGGCGGCCTTGTCGGTAAACGTCAAGTCACGGTTATTCACCAGCAGGATGTTCCTTCTCTGTTCCGGGTCTGCGTGGCCTGACCGGCTCACATAAATATCCAGCCAGCCATCGCCATTGATGTCGACCATGCACACTCCTGTCTTCCAGCCGGAAGGGCATGCCGTCCCTGAGGTTTGTGTGATGTCCTCGAACTTGAAATCGCCTTTGTTGAGGTAAAGCTTGTTATCGTGATTGTTGGATGTGAAATAGATGTCCGGCAGCCCGTCGTTATTGATATCCCCGACGGCCACACCTCCACCGTTGTAAAAGTATTCGTACGCAAAAATGTTGTGGGTCTCTGTCTCGATGTTGAGATTGTTAAAGGTAATTCCGGAGCGGTCAGCACTGACTTTCGTGAATTGATAATCGCTTTTGTCGTCACAGCCCACGATGGTCAAAGCACCAACGGCAACAGCGCAAATAGCAACCGATCGTCGCGAAGAACTTCCACTTTGGTATATACGGCACATTATTCCCGATGTCCGCAATCAGCGGCTTAACTGTTGAAAAAAGGGGGTTGCCTCTATACGATGGCAACCCCTTCAACAAAATACTTTCTAATTCGATTACTTTGCCTGGAACCGAATGTTGTCGATATACAGCCCGGTGAGGTCAACCGTCCCGGACGCCAAATTGATTCCCCACTCGCCTGAAGCCGGGATTGTCTCCGGAAGGCCAGGGAAGTCTGCCAGGTCGTATGTAATCGTCACCCAGGTTCCTCCGGGTGTCGTGCCCCCGAGGTTCCCCAGCGGTATACGGGTTCCGGCGAACTCCATCTCAAAATTCGCGTCTGCGGGAATCGCCTTCGTAATCTTGACATCCATTTTAAAATAATGATCGGCTGATTTCACAGAAACCTTTGGAAGTTGATCGTGATTGCAACCCCATATCCAAGTCCAACCGGTAGCGGATGCATTGGCGCCGTGCAGGTATTTACCGCTCACCGCCACGGCGGCATCGTTTCCGAGCTCTACATTGCCACCCCAGTTATCCCAATTGAGGTCGTGACCTTCTTCGTCAAAGTCATTAATCACAAGTGCAGGATCGGCAATGGGCTCAACCCCAGCCACCTTAAAGGTGATAGCTGGCGATTCGTACACTTCGTTTTTGTAGGTAACAAACGTGATTGCACCGGAACCCAACGCCACATTCGCCGGTACATAGACTTGAATCGAGGTCTCCGATTTTATTCCGAAAACGGTCGCCTTTATGTTTCCCGGGAATATGACATCAGCGGGCACATCCAGGTTCGTACCGGTGATCGTGATGAATGCATCTACAAATGCTTCGTTGGGACCGTCAACGCTAGGCACGTCCGGTATTATTGTAAGGTCTGCGTCGGAGACAACCTCTGATCCATTCGAGGTCACCAGCGTAAACGTGCCAGTGACACTTCCCGGTGTTACAGGGATGGTAATCTCGGTCGGGGTTGGCGAGACCACGGAGGCCTCCCATCCACCACTGAAGATCACCTTCGTCACAAGATCCAGGTCGGTACCCGTAATCGTGATACTCGGATCGTCTTCCGTTTCGACGGTCTTGGGATCAAAATCGGTAATCGTTGGCACCACGAGTGTTAGCGGCGACGTGGACTCAACAGATTTGTTGGCCGCAGTCGAAAGCGCGACGTTACCCTCCACTGCATCCATGGGGATGGTTACTTCGATCT
>CAZIAG010000016.1:0-18467 GCA_964537375.1 uncultured Roseivirgaceae bacterium | reverse complement strand
CTTTTACAGCTGATGTCCTCCGATGGCATCGTTCTCTGGGAAAGTACGGCACACGCTGACGACGGCAACATAAATATTGAACTCCCGGTAAGCACGCTGCCGACCGGTCTCTATTTGATCGCCGTTAACGATGGAGACCACACGTTAATCAAGAGGCTTAGAATAACCCGATGATAGCGGAAGAACGGCATAGAATTTTAAAACTCTGGCCTTGATAGCTTCTCGCGACCATGCTCTTCAATTCAGCGGCTTTTCTGATCTTCTTCCTGATCTTCTTCGGCCTGTATTGGTTTGCAATAAAAACGAGGACGGGCCAAAATTGGTTGATTCTCGTTGGTAGCTACATCTTTTACGGGTGGTGGGATTGGCGCTTTGTATTCCTGTTAATGCTCTCAACACTCATTGATTACTATTTCGGGCTTGCGATTCACCAACATCCACGACGAAAAAAGCTGTACCTCTGGCTCAGTGTCATAAACAATCTAGGTATTCTTGGTTTCTTCAAATACTTCAATTTCTTCGCCGACTCATTTGCGGATCTGTCGGCAAGCCTTGGGTTCACCGTACACCCGTACACTCTTGAAATTCTCTTGCCTGTCGGAATTTCGTTCTACACATTTCACGGGATGTCGTACGTCTTCGACATCTATTACGGTCGGGTCACTCCGACAAAAAACTTCATCGACTACGCGGTCTTCGTTAGCTTTTTTCCACTGCTCGTAGCCGGGCCGATCGAACGCGCGAATCACCTGCTTCCCCAAGTGCTGAAACCTAGGGAGTTTAGGTACCACCAGGCCATTTCCGGGTTGCAGATTTTCGTTTGGGGACTCTTCAAAAAGGTGGTTATCGCTGACGGCGTAGCGCACGCCGTCGATCAGGCATTCGCCGGATATGCCCAAATGTCTTCGATTGCATTGCTGCTTGCCGTCGTCCTCTTCGCCATCCAGATCTATTGCGACTTCAGTGGCTATTCCGATATGGCGATCGGACTCGCCAAACTGTTGGGATTCGAATTGCTGGTCAACTTCAAATTCCCGTATTTCTCCCGCGACATCGCCGAGTTCTGGCGACGGTGGCATATCTCATTGTCATCATGGTTTAAAGACTATTTATATATTCCCCTCGGCGGGAGCAAGCGCGGACTGCCAATTGCGATTCGCAACACGTTCATCATTTTCGCTGTCAGCGGGTTCTGGCACGGCGCAAACTGGACCTTTATCGTGTGGGGGCTCCTGCATGCCATCTATTTTCTTCCACTACTCATCGCCGGCAAAAACCGTACGCATCTCGAGGTCGTCGCGGGTGACAGAACGTTACCCAGTCTTAGGGAATTGATCCAAATGGGCACAACGTTCTTTATTGTTTGCGTTGCCTGGGTCTTCTTTCGGGCAGAGTCACTTGACCACGCGATACAATACCTGGTGCGCATGTCACGCTTCGATTTCACGCTTAACGCCTCGCCGATTCCCGCGTACTTGTTTATCCTCATCCTCTTCACGTTCGCTGTCGAATGGTTTGCGCGGCGTTCGGATATTACCGCGGTATTTAGTCGACTGCAGGCCCGCCCCGTCCGGTACGCCACCTATTATTTGTTACTGATGATCATCATCATGTATGGAACCTTTTCACAGACCACATTCATCTATTTCCAGTTCTGAATGAAGTCCGAACTGAAATACTTTATGAAACGCGTCGTAATCTTTTGTGCGGGGTTACCGGTTGTGTGGTTTGTTTTCGTTTCTATCTGGGGGTCGATCCTGGAAACAAAAGACAGAAAGAACCTGATTTATCCATACGGAGGCCTGGGTTACCTGGACCGCCGACTGAAACAGGCGGACACTATCCGGAACGTGGACCTGCTCATTCTTGGCTCCTCACATGTATATCGCGGCATCGACCCGAGAATCTTACGCCGGCACGGGATCAAGTCATTCAACCTGGGGTCGAGCATCCAATCTCCCATTCAAACCCTATATCTCCTAAAAAAATACCTGTCCGAAATGAATCCGCGAATAGTGGTTTTCGAAGTGGGGTATAAGACGTTCTCATCAGACGGTGTGGAGAGCGCCGTGGATATCCTTTCAAATACGGAGGACTTCGATGCCGATCTGTTTGAAATGGTCTTCTCAGTCAATGAGGTCGTCGTGTACAACTCCATGGCTTTTTCCTTCTTTCGTAAAAAGATCCTCGGTAAAAAAGACAATGACTTTGTGCTCGAAGGTGAGACCTATGTCTCGGGCGGGTTTGTGGAAAAAGCCGATGGCGAATACAACGGTCCGGAAGTTTTCGCAAGAGCGCCCAAACCCCTGGAGGAAAAACAGAAAGCTGCGTTCGAGGCCTGTATGCGGTTCCTTTCCGATCACAACGTAAAAGTCATACTTATTCAAACGCCCATCCTCTACGACTACTACCAATCGATTGACAATAAAGACGAATACAATGCATATTTTATACAGCACGCGACCACCTACATTAATTTCAGCGACAGCGCGTACACTGACAAAGCATTCTTTTACGATCATCACCACCTCAATCAAAAAGGCGTGCATAGGTTCAACGAGGCGCTAATTCGTATACTCAACAACGAGTTTCCGGCAGGCAACAAAATAGAAACCGCCACAGCGGCCAAGTGACGTTACTACTTACGGCAGGTAGCCTGCGAATCAGCGCAGCATAGCCCCCTTCGCCGACTATCGTGAAGCGGCATACCCATACAACACCCATTTTTGCGCGACTTACCTGACGGTTGAACCATGCGCATTATCTTTTTGACTACGCTAATACTGTTAGCAATGCTTGCCTGCTCGGAAGAAGAGATCCTCTATCCTGGACGGAAGCCACACCCTGCAGAACCGCTCGAACCAGGCGAATCACCGGAAGACACCCTTGGCAATGACACGCCTCCGACCGTCCCTGCAGTAATTCTCGATACCGACATTGCCGAAGACGTAGATGACGTAGGGGCGGTGGCCGTCCTTCACGCCCTGGCCGACCATGGGGAAGTCGAAATCCTTGGCATGATGGTATCCATGCCTGTTGAATACGGGGCACCGGCGCTCGATGCCATCAACACCTGGTTCCGCAAGCCCGACATTCCTATTGGCACATTGAAGGACTCCCGGGATGGCGCCAGCGAGGGCAAGGATTTACTCGTTTATAACGAAGCGCTTGCAATGACATTCCCCAACGATTTGAAACACGCCAACAACGCCCCCGATGCCGTCGATCTCTACCGGGCGCTATTGTCCAATCAGCCCGACACGAGTGTGACGATCGTTACCGTCGGACCCCTGACAAATCTCTACCACCTTATGAGCTCGGAAGCCGATGAAAATAGTACACTGCCCGGCATTGAACTCATTAAGAAAAAAGTAAAAAGACTTGTGATGGCAGGTGGCAAGCTACCCGAAGGAACCAGTTACAATTTCAGGATCAGCCCGGAAAAATCCGAATACGTCATCAATAATTGGCCAACCGAACATTGGATTGTTCCCAACGAACTTGGGGATAACGTGTTGACCGGTCCCGAGCTGCTTACCCGCACCACGCCTGAAAACCCGATCCATTTTGCATATTCACTTTACAAGCAGGCGCATCCAGGATGGGAATTCCGACCGAGTTGGGATCAAATGGGCGTGTTCGTTGCCGTCCGGGGCGTGGGCAACCTGTTCAAAGCCGAGACCACGGGAAGAGTAACCGCCTACAAGCAAACCATCAAATGGTCGGTATCGCCTGACAAAAATCATATCTGGTTTCAAAACAACTCCTCAATCGAAGAGAGGCGAAAGGTGATCGAAGCGTTAATGCTTCACGAACCGCACAACTGAGCCGCTGGGCGAAAGCCTCTCTCAGGAAGCGTCAATCAGGGAAAACCCCTGGAAGCCGGCAGGCCGGTACCGTTTGCAAACCCAAGCATCCGGGAAAATGTCTTTTTCCAGTTGGATAGATCAGGGTGTTACGGATTTCGTACAAATCGTCATCTCCCCGATGCATCGCGGCGTCGCCAGTCCCACCTTTGTATTGTAATAATCCATAGTCATGAACGAAAGAATCGCATTCAACATGTTTAAGGGAGGATTCTTTTTCGTCCTCTTTGTCGCTCTGTTGATTTACTGGGCAATCGCTCTTTAAACCTGTCCGGCCGATCATGGTCTTCACGCGGCATGACCTAAGTCATATTTCCTGAACGGTCGATGCGTTAACTTGTTGTTGAATCAACAAGGCGCTCGAATTACGAAGTATGACACCGCATCCATGCACACGAATATTAGTGGAGCCTTTTAATGAAGCGCTTTCGCGCGTGACCAGTGTCATTTCAAGGCATTTTCGAATCACTTCGGTTTTAGACGTAAGCGAAAGAAATTTGCAGATCCTTGAACTTGTCGACCGGGACGTATCGGAAACGGCTTCGGTACCGGGACGGCTACGTAGTCATGTCATCCTCATTGAGTTGGAAAGGGATAAAGTAGAGGTTCGCGCTATCGGCCCCTCAGATCCCTCACGTCACGGGGAGTGCCCGACCGAGTTAGAGAACGTCTCAAATAAAGTCAATGCGCATTTGCAGGAGGCATTGAACGACCTTGTCACTACGCCGGTAAGTTGGGAAGATGATTCGAAAGCACTTGAATTCCGTCACCGTTGGGATCCCACTGTCGGCATCGGAAATTAATTTAGAACGGCATCTCAAGCCGGTGAAATGTTTTGGTTGTGTATTCCTAACGGCGCTCCCGAATCCTGGACGCGACGGCCTCCACCAATTCCTCAAACTTCTCATCCGCTTCGTGCAAATCGTCTGCGCTGGATTTATTTCCTCCACCGCATTCCGGATTTTCCTCCGAGGCAACCAAAACGCCGAATACCAACCCGGCGGCGACCGCCGCTAACACCGTCAGCATTGTTTTTGTCTTTGTCATGATCGTTTCGATTCAATTGATCCAACCTACTCGATTTCTCACCGTGTTTTGCTGACGATAGTCAGCCAAAAGAGAGACCTTTTACAAGGCCGCCTGCTTTTCAAAGATGATAAAAACGTACCTCTCGGGTAGCGTTTGTCATTCGCGAAAGGCAGCGATGAGCTTATTTTAGATTCGCAGGAGCAATAATCGCTAACGCGACGCACTATGAGAAAACCCATCAAGACTCTTCAGGACGCCATTTCCTATCAGCTTCGGGGCTTGATAGGTGCAGAAATAAAAGTAGCCGCAGAATTTAAGCACTGCGAAGATCGTATCCACTCCGTGAAGGTAAGGAGTGCGCTCAGCCAGTACGTAAAGACTGCCAACGACCGGCTACTAAAGCTAAACCGTGTTTTCAGTTATCTCATGCAGGAACCACGAATGCGTCAAAATGAAATAATTGACAGCATGATCGAGGAAACGCATCGACTATCGGAAACCAGTGCAACGCCGCAGTTGAAAGACATCCTTTTCGTCGCGTGCATCCAAAATATCAATGCGTACAAGGTGGCGGGTTACAAGACAGCTTACCTCTTTGCGGTGGAAATGGAACTCGATACACCGGCAGACCTCTTACTGGAAATCATTCAATGGGAAACAAGTGCGGTAGCCACGCTCAGCGAGTTGGCGATCTCAAGTTTCAATGAATTAAATGCCCACCGGACATCCTGAGGTCTGTATGGCTTGTACTCAATGACTCTTCTTCTGCTGAGCTGGTGCATATGGCCTGGCAGACTTGCTGCCGGTCACCTTCTTCACCTGTCGCGGTGGTGTACGAGCAGACGACGAGTGATGATTTACCGGCACGGTCGAACACGAAAAGAGTACCATCAAGGCCAGGACAACAATGGTCAGCAAGCTGTATTGGGAAGATCGGTTCATATTCTGATGCCGAAAAATGGTCGGCCCGTAATCAACATGAGGGATAAAACGCGAGCAAACCTTACAGGGGAATGAATGTCTCGTCAATTCGCGTCCGTCGTTGGTCGGCCCGGTTGAGCAAGCGTGACATCCACGCGAGTACCCTTTCCGAGTGCACTTTCCAGCCTGACCTCTCCATCGAGCATTTGCACATAGCGCTTCAGAAGGTGTAATCCAAGCCCCGTGCCCTGGATGGCACCCGCATTCGACGCCCTATAAAACCTTTGAAAGAGATGCCTCTGGTCCTCCGCCGGTATTCCGATTCCAGAATCCGAGACAACAACCTGGAGCTTGCTGTTCAGACGTGAAGTTACGTTTATGGGCGCCTCCTCCGGAGAATATTTTATGGCATTGGATACCAAAGTATTCACAATATTGGATAGTATAACCGGATCGGTCCTGGCTACCCCGTCTCCCTCGTGATTGTAAATAATAGACTGACCCGGTTTGGCAAAGGTCCTGAGCTTTTCACAAAGGTCTTCCATCATTTGTTTCAAATTCACTTCCTCAATATGTGGTTGTACTTTGCCTTCTTCGATGCGCGAAATGGACAGGAATTCGTCAAGGATCGAGGTGAGTGTATTTACCGACGACTTGATCCGTGAAATATGTTTCAATGAACGATCCTTATCCTGGCCGGTCGCGTACTTCTCGAGCAAATGCGAAGAAGAAAGAATCGTGGTCAACGGAGTGCGGAACTCGTGAGACGCGAGTGTAACAAAGCCCGATTTCATCTTGTTCAATTCCATCTCGGCGGCCAACGCCTTTTGCGTGGTCTCTTCCGCCCGCTTGTGCGCAGACAGGTCCATGATCGCCGTGAGGTGGCATTCTTTTCCATATAGACGAATCGGCTGTGCTGAAATCGACACATACATCGGTTGCCCTTTATGCGGTGTGAAATACAACTCCGTGTATTTCATCGTTCCGCGGTGTTCCGCCTCCGCAAACACCTTACTCCGATGCGACATGCTCTGGTACAAACGCACATCCACAACCGTCTTGCCGATGATGTCGGACGCCACCCGATTCATCAGCTTTGCAAAGACTTCGTTGCAATTCAGGATCATCCCCGAGTCCCGTTCCACGATCGCGACGGCAATGGGGCTCTCATAAAAACTCTTCGCAAAGAGATCGTTTGCACTTCGTAAATCAGCCTCCACGCGCAAGCGTCGCAGGAAATTGTATCGGATGGAGATGAACGTCACGACGAGGACCGTAGCCGTTGCCGCCAGCATTTGAAAAAAGGTGTGTTTGAATACCCTGACGCTTTCACGGTTCTCCTCCACGTGCGAATGAAACAAACGTTCCTCGTCATTCTTGATCTCGTTCACCAGGGCCCGCACCCGAGTCCGGTAGCCTGTGTTGAGGGTCAGTCGTTCGCGAATCAAATCATCGTAGTGGCCCGTCGTCAATTCCGTAGCAAGAACCTCATCGGTTGCCCTGGACACCTGGCCGACCAGGGACCTAAGGGAATCAACACGGGCAGTCTGCACGGGGTTGTCCGACACCATTCCGTATAGTTTCTCAAGCGCGCGGGCCATCCTTTGCCGGGCGGCTTCGTAGTCGTTCTTTCGCGATGAGTCTTTATAAACGAAGTAAGCGGTGCTCTCCAATTGAAGGTCCTTCAGAATTGACACGATCTCCTCCGATTTATCCAGTATTCGTTGGGAATGGGTAACCTGGGCGGCCGTATTGAGCGTCCTTTCGCTATAACGATAAGAGATGATGCCCAAAAAGGCCACAGCGGCAATCAACATGACGAACAGTGCCCCAAAACCAACTTTAAACGGAATCGCCGTAAACCACTTATAGAACATGTTGCAAGAGTCGTGAACTTTGTATTCCTGACCAATGACTATCGTCAGTCTTAACGTTGTCCCAACATGAAATCACCGGGCCTCAGCTTCGGCGTTTGTTGGCCAAACATCCGCCCACGGCTTAGGAAAAACGGCCAGTCAACCAACGGACCACAATAATTACCAGGGATAGCCAGCCCAGGAGAAAAAGTACGAACGCAAACGGTCCCTGGATCAATCCAATAGAATAAATGACCACGGTCGTTACCGCGAGGACTATCCTGACTATCCGGTCTGCCGTTTCCAGGTTCTGCGTCATCTCTAGATGGTCAACAATTTTTCAAGCCCGCGTTTGTTGATAATCTTGATTCCCTCCGGCCAGAGCGCGATAATTTGTTCGTCCCGAAAATCGGCAAGCGTTCTGTTAAGTGACTCCGTTGCCGTTCCTACAAGGCTCGCCAAATCACGTCGGCTGAGAGTGCTGATATTGTCTGAAGAATGATCTGCCACGCTACGCAGCATCCGTCCGACACGCTGCCGGACGGATTGGTACGCGACATCGACCAACCGGTTTTCCATTTCTCGCAGCGAAGACGACATGCTGGTAACGAACTTCCGGGCGAGGTCGCGGCTAGTATACATGAGTTGAATAAAATCGTCGGCCGGGATGAGTGAAAGACGCGCATCCTCAAGGATTTCCGCATTTTCATTGTAGGGTGCTGCCTCCAATATGGGTGCAACGCCCAGAAAATCACCCGTCCGGTGTAAGCCAGTGATCAACTCCTTGCCGTCATAATTGATCTTGTAGGTCTTTACCCTTCCGCTCCGAATGAAATAAAGATCGACCGGTGCTTGTCCTTCCATAAAGAGCAGGTCCTTTTTTCGGAACAACCGCTCCGGTCTTCCTTCGGTGAGCCTCTGCATATCCCGGCGTTCACTGTATTCACTGAACAGGGAAATTGAATGTCCGGCACCGCGGGATTTGTTTTTGATTCGAACCTCTACCGCCCGCAACAGGTCGGCACTATCAAAGGGCTTGGTAATATAATCGTCCGCACCCAGGTTCATGCCTTCACGCACGTCAGCCGGGTCAGATTTCGCCGTAAGGAAGACAAACGGAATCTTTGACGTTTCGGGCTTTTTGCTAAGGATGTGAAACACGCCGTACCCATCAAGTTCCGGCATCATGACGTCGCAAATGATAAGATCGGGTGCATCTTTACACGCGACGTCGACGCCAGCTTTGCCGTTCCCGGCGCGAACAACGTCGTAATTGGCAAGCTCAAGAATTGCAGCGATATTCTCGGCCATATCCGCGTTATCCTCAATCAGAAGTATTCTCCTATTCATAAGGCAATGGATTTTTTTGACTACGCAGGGAATACCGTCCCCGGCAGGCCACCCCTCCGATAGGGTATCAAACCAATAGCCGAAACTATTCTGATTTCCGATATTCGCTGATGACTGTGATCACCCAACAAGGTGACAATCGTCAGCTTTAGGATGTTGGACGTTCGGTTCACGCTGCCGGGGCACTCGCGTTTGCGTGCAAACCCCGTAAAAAAGTTGCGAGACGTTGTTGGAAGATCATAAGGTCTCGCCTGTCAATACGGTATCCCGACACCGTGCTGATCTTATTCCTGTTTTCCTCCGAAACAAGGTCACTTACCCAAAGTTCGCACACACCAACGGCCTCACATCCCAGGATGGACTTCAGTTCATTGGAGATTTTGTTGGCCTGTTGTGGATTACCACCGCCACAGACTGTCACGAAAGCATAACGGGTCACGGCGGGTGCGGTCTTCCTGAGAAATGCCCGGAGCGGTGCAGCAATTTTGCCAGCCCACACCGGTCCCACAAAAATGCATAGATTGTACTCCCCCAGATTAGACGGTGGCGCATTCACTTCGGGCGTCCGGTTGAATACGACATCCAAAAAGATGCTGAATCCCGTGCGCTTCCTTACGGGTTCAATCTTGAAAACGTCGCAACCAAGCAACCGCTGGATCTCCGCCGCAAGAAGTTTGTTGTTGTTCGTAAAGGAATAGTAAAAAACAATTGCTTTCATAGCCATATGCACATGCGTCACCGTGGGTAAGCCTTAGGACGTCATTGCTTTAAATTGAACAAATAACGCTCACCTTACCGTCTATTCCGCTGATTCCCATCATACGATTCTATGAACGTTGTCATCCCGCATTCCCGGAAGCGGCCAACAAAAAAAGGCGGACCACTCCGCCTTCGTCGATTGTGCAAAATCAAGTGATCAGGCCACCGTCACTTTTTTCGACGCTTTAGGCGCTGAGGCCTTCAATTTTGGAAGAGTTACCACCAGGATGCCATCGGTGTAACGGGCGTCGATTTTTCCTTCGTTGACGTTTTCAGGAAGTGAAAATGAACGCGAAAACGAATTGAACGAATACTCTTTCCGCATATACTCTCCTTCCTTTTCGTCTTTGCTCTCCTCTCGCTCGGCACTGATGTTCAGCACGCCATTTTCTATTTCGACATCGAAGTCGTCACGTTTGAGTCCGGGCGCTGCCAGTTCGAGTTTGTACTCTTTCTCCGTTTCGACGACATTGACCGTCGGCACGTTGATACCAAGACGGGATGGCCAAAAGTCGCCGTCCAGATCAAAAAGCGAACGTTCGAAGGGTTTCCCAAACAAATCGGAAAACAGCGAAGGGAAACCGCCATTTCTTTTTACGATGGATTTCATAATACCTCCTGTTTTAATTGATGTTTTCGCAAATCTAACCTACCCGGAAGGGCTACCTCAATGATCCTCATTACCACCTTCGCCGATTCTTCTTACCAAGTCGAATGAGACGGGTTTGGTCATCTTCTGACAAAAATCAGCAGCGAAACAGGTTAAGGTCACCCGATAACCAAAAACTCAACTTTATGTTTGAAGAAACAAACACGAAACGACTATGATCTCCATCACTTCCGCAACAAATACCTACATCGTCCAACCGGTACTTTTAGAAAAGCACCGGCAAACGTTGAACGCGTTATCCCTTATTGCCTTCATGCGAAGAGAACTGGCATTCTTTCAAAAACTGCTCGAAAAATACAGTGCTGTCGTCATCGACGCGGAACAAAAACAAAAGATCAGCCATTTTCAGAATCTGATTCTTTACTACAACGGCGAACTACTAAACACGTTCGGAACGCGACTGCGGCTTCATGAAAAAAAGTTGGCCGAAATGCTCGAGACCGTCGACGAAACCAATACGGAATATTTTCGGGAACACGATGGCCTGATGAATGAGGTTCACGCACTAAACGAACAGTTCCTCGCGTACAAAGAGGAGTTCTATTCATTCATTGAAAAACTGATGTAGCCTACCATGAAAAAAATACTCTGCCCCACTGACTTTTCCGAAGCCGCTCAATCGGGTGTTGCCTATGCCGCCAAGCTTGCCGCTTCTCTCGGCGCTGAGCTCACGCTTTACCATGTCAAGGCCCTCTTCGACTTTACACCCATAGAACTCGCCGTTGGCAAGACCGTAATCCTGGAAGAAATCAGACGCCAGCTCGATGAATTGAGTTTCGAAGTAGCACGCACCTACAGAATCACTTGTCACGGAGAAGTCGACTCCGGACTAACGGGCACCACATCGGCCATAGCAAAAAAGGCTGTTGGATATGACCTCGTGGTAATGGGAACAAACGGTGCCGATGACCTCCACCAGTTCTTCACCGGAACAAATACCTACAAAACGATCCTTAAAGCGGAGACGCCTGTCATACTTGTACCCGAATCGGGATTGTATTCAGCGATTAAGACACTCGTCTTTGCATTCGATTATCTTCGCAATCGAAAGTTGCCAATGGAACAGCTGGCTGCCCTGGCCGAGTTATTCGACTGCGAAGTCATCATACTTCAAGTAATGGAAGAAGCGTACAGTGAGACAGTCGACGAAGAACTGCAGGAACTTCAGTTTATCTTCAACACACGTTATGGAGATAAATTCCGGTACCGATTCGACACAATCCGGTCTTCAGACATCGCCGGCGCTATCAACAGCTACGTATCGAGAAACCAGCCCGACGCCCTCGCCCTTTGTGCAGTCCACCGTGGTCTCATCGAAAGGCTTTTCCACACCAGCACCATCAAACACATTACCTTGGCTACAGACTATCCCGTCGTGGTCTTCCACCACGATGAATAAACGGTGTTTCATAGGTTAATCATCGCGGTCGATCAATGCCGGAGCCAGGTTTCCGCGGGCGCCCTTCAACGCATAGTCCATCCGCCCGTTCAGCTGATACTCCAGGTCGGTGACCACATTCATAAAATTCATGAACGCCTCATACGGTGAACGGAAAGGACTGAAATACTGGTGGACGGTTCCGTCATTTCCGGGCTTTGTCGCCATATAATAGAAATGATCGCTGGTCTGCAAATGGCGGTACGCGTCGATCATACGGTCATTCCCGTTCGTGGCGATCAAATCGCGAAATCTGTACAGCGATTCAAATGCGTCCTTTTGCATGTCATTGCCCAGCCAGGCAGATAGGTCGCGGGCTTCGTCGGCCCATGAGACAGCGCACGACGTAGAAATATGACCGGCCGTGGCAATTAGCCCGACAGCTTCAGTCGGATTGATAAACTGAAAGCGGCTTTCCCGAACGGTGTTCACGACGAATTCTTCAAGGAATTCAAATATTCCCGAATCCTTCTTGTTGTGTTCACCAAAGGTTTCATAGTCCACGGCCAGCGTTACCATCTGCTCTTGTGCGGGCAACTTCGAAAGCCACTTTGCAAACGTTTCACCTGATAGCGGAAATTCACTCCAATTCCGGTCGGCGTATCGAAAGGCGATATCGTCACTCAACTGAAAATTCCTGGGAAACAGAACAAGGTTCGTCTCTGGGTGTTTGTAAAGCTTATTCGGACTTCGATCGCCTAGCATGCTGCGGACTCCATCGACATACATCCCCGTGAATCCAAGGTCGGCCACGAGACTTCCGATCGCGTCCGAGTAGATCAGTTCCGTGTTTCGAAAGATGGTGGGGGTCACGTCAAAAAGTTCACGAACCTTTTGTTTATGCATCCGGACCTGTTCAATGAACTCGTCGCGGTCAATAAAATAGGACAATGAATGATAATAAGTCTCGCCAAGGAACTCGACCGCTCCAGTGTCGGCCAACTGCCTGAAGCTCTGCAATACTTCCGGTGCGTATTGCTCAAATTGTTCCATGGCGACTCCCGATAACGAAAAAGTGAATCGCAACGCGGGATGCCTTTCCATCAACGATAACAACAGGCGATTCGCAGGGAGGTAACATGCCTTGGCGATCCGTCGAACGATCTCACGGTTGAGTTCATCGTCAAACCATGATTTTCCCATACCTACGTCGAAGAATTGAAACTTCTTCAATCGCCTGGGTTGATGTACCTGGAAGTATACATTCAGGTACTGTTGGTCAGCATTCATAATAGAGTCTCTTTATCTTTTTCGCAGCCCGTTTCCAGGTAAGGGAGGGTAGTGCCTCCCGGCTGTTTTGACTGAGCGACCTGGCCAGCCCTTTGTACCTCAAAATATTGATGATCGCGTCGGCCAGTGCATCGAAATCCCAAAAATTGACCTTGACGGCGTGCTCCATGACTTCGGCTACACCCGATTGATTCGACACGATGACCGGAACACCTGCATGCGCCGCCTCGAGTGGCGTAATACCAAAAGGTTCGGAAACGGATGGCATCACGTAAAGGTCCGTGACTGACCAGACCTGGCTGAGCTGCTTTCCTCTAAGAAAGCCGGTAAAGTGGATACGCGATGACCACTTCATCGCCGATACCATTTCGATCATGGCAGGAAGCAGGTCTCCTGATCCTGCCATAATAAAATGTGTGTCGGGAAAGTAACGCAATACTTTCCGTGCGGCCTCCAAAAAATACTGAGGTCCTTTTTGATAGGTGATCCTCCCCAGAAAGGTCACTACGCGATCGCCGACCTTCGGAACAAGTTCGACCGGCGCATTTTCCTGCTGAGCCACACCATTGTGGACCACATGCACTTTCCGGGCGTCGACACCGTACCGGGTGACAATGATATCCCGGGTCCACTCACTAACGGCAATGACACGGTCCGCTTCCTTCATCCCCTTGCGTTCGATTTCGATGACCGTGCTGTTTCCCTTATCACCGGCACGATCAAACTCTGTAGCGTGAACATGCACGATCAGGGGCTTACCGCTCACGCTTTTCGCTTCGATACCGGCGAGAAAGGTTAGCCAGTCGTGCGCATGAATCACGTCGAACTCGTTTTTCGCAGCAATTGCTGACGCCACCTCCGCATATCGAAAAACTTCTTTCATGAGGTTCGGTCCGTACTTCCCGGAGAATTCATACCGTGCACCCTTTGATGCTTCCGACACCGTTTGTTCTTCAGCGAGGAATTCCCAGTTCCATTGCTCAATCGGGTTTGATGATGCGCCCCTTAAATATGGCGTCATCGCGACCGGCGCATCAATCTGTTCGAAGTTCGGCGTGAAATATCGCCCCGCAATGGACGAGACCTGCCTATGCCCGGTAAGATTCACGTCTGAAGCATTGATCAACCGGATCTGTTCGTCGCCGTGTGTCTTCGGCACGACAAATAACAAGCGGACGTTCTCGTCGAGCAATGCGGTCGACAGGCCGAAGCATGCCGTGCCGAGACCGCCGGAGATGTGCGGTGGAAATTCCCAGCCGAACATTAATACTGTCATTTGTCGTGTCACAGCACAAGGTGTCAAATGTCCCGGCCCCAGAAAATGATCGCGTGAGGTACAGCAACTGATATTTGTCAGAATGTGGTCCGGTTAGCGTCGAGGTGGCAACGCAGATGTTCGGGTACAAGTATCCGGGAACAAACAATCCCGCTACATGCATCAAATCGACACGCCCTTAGAACAAACCCGGGGCGATTCGTATATTGTCCGGCGGTTAAAGAATCACAAATGGCAAGGACTAAAGCTGTTTTCCTTTTCATTTTCACCGTTGCAACCTTTCCCGGATTGGCACAGGAACGCGATCATGCGTTTGAGGTGAATAATCGCCTCGGACGTGGCATCAACATGGGAAACAGCTTTGAGGCGCCCACCGAAACCGCCTGGGGTAATCCCTGGAAGGAGGAATATTTTGAGATCATAGCAAGTTTGGGCTTCGACCATGTCAGGGTACCGATCCGGTGGGAAACGATTGAACGCAGTATGGATACTCCCCCGTACACAATCAGCAATACCTTCCTGGAACGTATTCGCGATGTTGTCGATGCGGCATTAAAAAACAAGCTGCATGTGATTATCAACATGCATCATCACGACAGTTTGTTCGAACATCCGACCGATCAAAAAGAAAGATTCCTGGCACAGTGGGCGCAGATCGCAGATTATTTTAAGGACTATCCTGACAGCCTCCTGTTTGAAGTACTTAACGAACCGCACGCAAACCTGACTCCGGAGTTGTGGAACGAATTCTTCGCCGAAGCTCTTGAGGAAATTCGTGAAAACAATCCCACGCGCGTGGTGCTTCTCGGAACTGCCGAGTATGGAGGTCTCGCCGGGATTCCCAAGCTCGCCGTGCCGGACGACGAACATATCATTCTTACCGTCCACTATTACAACCCATTCAACTTCACCCATCAAGGCGCGGAATGGGTGGAAGGCTCCAATGCCTGGTTGGGCACAGCGTGGCTGGATACCGAGGCTGACCGCCAATCTGTAATCAGTGAGTTCGCCCATGCATTGGATTTTTCTCAAACGAAGAACATCCCCATCCACGTCGGCGAGTTCGGTGCCACCAGCAAGGCCGATATGCCATCACGGGAGCGCTGGACGACGTTTCTGGCTCGTTGGTTTGAAGAGCAAGGCATGAGCTGGGCCTATTGGGAATTCAGCGCCGGGTTCGGAATCTACAACCCCGTCAACGAGGAATTTGTCGCCCCGTTGGTCGATGCGCTTCTGCACTATGAAATGCCCGAAGCGACGCCGATCTTCGCCAAGCCCGTGTATACAAGCGATTTCACGGAGGGTCCGGATGGATGGTGGCTCAACCAGCAAGGAGGAGCCGCAGCTAGCCTTACCGTTGTAGACGGCCACCTGCAAATCGAAATCACCAATGGAGGAACAGAGGCGTGGCACCTGCAATTGATCAGGGAAAACATTTCCCTTGAGAAAGGGAAACTTTATCAGCTGACCTTTTCAGGCAAAGCCAATCCCGAACGTTCAGTGACCTACTACGCCGGCAAAGCGAGTGATCCATGGAATGCCTATTCCGGGTACCATTCGTCGAATCTCAGTGCATCAGACACGGAGTATTCCAACACCTTTCTTAAAGAAAACCCATCCGATCCCGCAGCCCGCCTGGTGTTTGACCTCGGCATGGCACCGGGCCTGGTCAAGATCGCCAGCGTAAAGGTGGAAGAATTAAGCCTGACTGATCCTGATCCCGAGCCAGACCCTGATCCTGTGACATCGCTGGAGCCCGAAACAGCATCGCGCATCCATGTATATCCCAACCCAACCTCGGACCGAATCAAAATTGAAAATTCCCGCGGTTACCAACAGGCCCGTTTGACGGATATTAGGGGACATTGTGTAGCAACACTCCGGCTTGGAAAAGAAAGCACGGAAATCGATGTCGCCGCGCTACCCGCGGGCATCTACATACTTGAATTGATTGGCGATAATACGCTGGCCCAGGTGAGGGTAGTCAAATTTTAAAATTGTTTCTTTCGTTTCTGACGGGGGCCGGGCCTTTTTGGCACACTTTTTCGACGTAGTGCATACCCATTTCGATGGTGAAACGTTAAATTTGTTGTACTTTCAATGCTTTTGGATGTGAAAACACACCTGATCATACTCTTCTCGGCCGCGGTGGTCTTTTCTGCCTATGCACAGGGCGACGAAACGGAAGAACTCACATGGTACACCGACGTCGACTCAGCGTACGTGCAGTCGACAACAACTAAAAAACCGATTTTCGCCTTCTTTACCGGGAGCGACTGGTGCGGTTGGTGCCACAAATTACAGCGGGAGGTCTTTGCGAAACCCGCCTTCGTCGAGTGGGCACAAGACAACGTGATATTGCTTGAACTGGATTTCCCCAGGCGCAAGCAGCTCCCCGAGGAAACGATCCAGCAAAACCGAATGCTTCAGCAGTTTTTCCAAGTGCGCGGTTTTCCCACCATTTGGCTGTTCTACCTGACTCACAACGCGGAATAGAAAACTTTTGAAGTATCTGCCCTGGGCTCGCTGGGTTACCCGCCAAATGCCGAGCGCGGAAAAGAAGAAGTAGCATTCCTGCAGCAGGCGAACAGCATCCTGGCAAAGGACGCGACACGTAACTAAGACCATCCCGTCACCAATTAATCCCATTTCCGAAAGGTCGTCTGCTGTTCGAAGTTTGCGCTGCTTAATCGTGAGTAAAGACCGGCGTCGCTGAAAACTCATAGCGTAATTCAAACCGATCGCCACCCACCTTCACAAAGGTGACGACACCTGTCTTGCGCGGGAGCATGATGCTGAACTCGCCGCGAAGATCCGACACCGTGCCAATCGGAAAATCCTTCACCTGAATATTGACATCGGAAACCGGTTCATCCGTCTTGCTCGTCTGAATCAGACCCGACAAATAACGTTTGCCTTCCCGGTAGTGAAACTTGTAATACAACACCGATTTTTTGCTCTTGTATCGGAACGGGTACTCTTCGTTAGACAACTCGTCCTGTGCAAAAACCGGGACGGTTGATACGAGCAACAAAAACACGGATACCCGGGTAACCCGGTCGCCAGGCAGACAGCGGATGTTGTTTATCATCCAACAAGATAAGGAATATTCAAAACAACGAGGCAGGTGTAAGGGGGAAGCGCTCCAGCCTCAAGCGTGGATTCGCTGTACGTTAAGTTCCTTATATCCCGAAGCGGGATCGAACTCGCGGTGGAAGACGAGGTCGGGAAGCATGGCGATCGCGATCTCGGCCGTGGTAAAGACAATGTTTCCATCCAACAAATGTCCCCCGATTGCCGTGCCGTTATTGTCTGCAATCATCAGGTGAAGATGTACCGACGACGCCGAGATTGTCCCGACGAGAGAAACGATTTCAAAATGCCCTTTGCCGCTGACACCTTCCTTTCGATTCGCAAATCTCAAATTATAGTCGGTCAGGCTCCCGACACAGGTCACCAACACCGCGGCAGGCCAGTTATTCGTCACTGCCAATTGCTGCAATGATTTCTTCAGGTCAGCCCCCGGACCTAACCGGAGCACGTGGATCTCCGATTTCGATGATAAAGACTCAGGCTTATCCATAACCTATTGTTTGTGTGATCGTCATGGTACGATGGATAACTTCAAAGTTAACATCATGATCGAATGCCCAAGCGCTTGTACCCGGTTCACCGCATGATTTTTTGAAGGATTGTCATATATTAGACTAATCGAATAACATCAATCTTTGAAGTTCGTGAAGTAACATCAGAACAAGTATCCCGCCATGGCATACGATGAATATCTCGCCGAAAGGATCTCCGGCGTCCTGAAAGAAAAAAAGGTACGGTACGAGGCAAAAAAGATGATGGGTGGATTGTGCTACATGATCAACGACAAGATGGCCGTCGGCATCATGAAAGATTCTCTTATGGTGAGAATTGACCCGGAGCTCTACGACTCGTCGCTAAAGAAAAAGGGAGTTCGTCAAATGGATTTCACCGGAAAGGTGTTGAAAGGCTTCCTGCTTGTCGACCCGATCGGCATCGACATGGACAAGGACCTGGAATACTGGATTCAGCGCTGCCTCGA
>CAZIAG010000015.1:0-18787 GCA_964537375.1 uncultured Roseivirgaceae bacterium | reverse complement strand
CGATGATTGCAAAACTTATCGTCAGCGGACAATCGCGGGAGGAGGTAATTACCCGCATGAAGCGTGCCCTGCAGGAGTTCGTGATCGAAGGTGTAAAAACCACCATTCCGTTCCATATTGCCTTGATGGACAACCCCACCTTCCGGTCAGGAAAATTCAACACGAAGTTTCTTGAAACGTCGTTCGATTTCTCCTCCCTGCCGCGACCATGATACCTTTGTAACCATTCATATAAACGTATTGCAGAGGATACCAATTTTGGTATCCTTTTTTGCTTTTTGGCTACTTTAGAAGGGTGGAGCGACGCTTCGACTGTTTAAACATTCAATAACCAAAAACTTACGGCTTTGAAGAGACGAGATTTTGTCCAGCTGACCGGACTTGGAATTGGGGGAATGCTCTTATCGGTTCCCACCTTTGGAAAATCCGTGCCAGTGGAGGCTCTGCTTGTAGCCCCCATGGATGTAAAGAAGAAAAAGGAACTTGCGGACGTTGCGCTGAACACGGCCAAATCCCTGGGCGCTTCCTACGCCGATGTGCGCATTGGGCGATACCTAAACCAATTCATCAGCACACGGGAAAATCAGGTTCAGGGAATTGTCAACAGTGAATCTTTTGGAACGGGGGTTCGCGTAATTGCCAACGGTACGTGGGGCTTTGCCGCAACCAACGATGTCACCGCAGATGGAATCAAGAAAGCGACGGAGCGCGCTGTCGCCATTGCAAAAGCTAACTCAAAATATCAAAAGGAGCCCGTGCGACTCGCACCAGTGGAAGCCCACGGTGAGGTGAGTTGGAAGACACCAATCCAAAAAAATGCCTTTGAAGTTCCGGTATCGGAGAAAGTTGATCTGTTACTCAGTGCAAATGCCGCAGCGATCGAGAACGGCGCGAGTTTCGTCAGCTCGAACCTCTTCATGGTCAACGAACAAAAATACTTCGCCTCCACCGACGGATCTTACATTGATCAGGACGTACATCGCATTTGGCCCACCTTCAATGTAAATGTGATTGACAAGAGTGCCGGTAAGTTCAAGTCGCGGGCTGCCCTTAGCGCACCGATGGGCATGGGCTACGAATACATGATCCCGAAGGCGGAAGACAAGGTGAACGGCCCTGCAGGCATAGTTCTGTACCGCAACAGTTACGACATATTGTCAGACGCTGCGGCGGCGGCAAAACAGGCTCGAGAGATGATCAATGCCAAGTCGGTCGAACCTGGCAAATACGACCTGGTGCTCGAGCCCAATCACCTCGGGCTGACCATCCACGAGTCCGTTGGCCATCCGTTGGAATTAGACAGGATACTCGGCTATGAAGCAAACTATGCCGGGACAAGCTTCGCGACCCTGGATAAGCTAAAGTCAGGCGATTTTCAATACGGCAGCAGATTGGTCAACATTGTTGCCGACAAGGTGCAACCGGGATCCTTGGGCGCGGTTGGGTATGATGACGAAGGCGTCAAGTGCAAGCGTTGGGACCTGATCAAAGAAGGCATTTATGTGGATGTGCAGGCCATACGAGATCAAGCGCATATTATCGGCAACGACGAGTCGCATGGCTGTTGCTATGCACAAAGCTGGAGCGATGTTCAGTTCCAGCGAATGCCGAACGTTTCCCTGCAGCCGGGTACCGAACCTTACTCGATTGACGAGATGATTTCTGATGTTGAGGACGGTATTTACATCGTTGGGCGTGGCTCCTACTCGATAGATCAGCAACGTTACAATTTCCAGTTTGGCGGAACGCTGTTCTACGAGATCAAGAATGGAAAGGTAACCGGCATGCTTAACGACGTCGCCTACCAATCAAACACCCAGGAGTTCTGGAACAGCTGCGTGAAGATCTGTGACGAACGCGACTATCGCCTCTTTGGTTCATTCTTCGACGGAAAAGGCCAACCATCGCAGGTAAGCGCCGTCTCACATGGTTCGTCGACGTCGCGATTCAACGGGGTGAACGTGATCAATACCGGAAGAACCATTTAACCAAAGGCAAATGAAAAGACGAGATTTTATTCAGCTTGCAAGCATGAGCGCAGGTGCGATGGCCATCGGGATGCCCGCCTTCGCCCGCCAGGTGGATACCGCCAGGATGCTTGATCCGCTGATGGATACTGCACAAAAAAAGGCATTGGCCGACGTAGCCCTCAATGCTGCCAGATCCATGGGTTGTACGTACGCCGACGTGCGGATCGGCAGATATCTGAATCAGTTCGTGGCGACGCGTGAACAAAAAGTCCAGAATATCGCAAACACTGAATCGTTCGGTGTAGGAGTCCGCGTGATCGCCAACGGAACATGGGGATTCGCCGCAACGCACGATGTCACACCGGAAGGCATAAAAAAAGCGACGGGCAACGCGGTTGCGATCGCCAAAGCAAATTCCAAATTTCAGAAGGAACCTGTAAAACTTGCTCCTACCCAGTCGCACGGTGAAGTCACGTGGAAGACACCAATTAAAAAGAATGGGTTCGAAGTTTCGATCAAGGACAAGATCGATCTATTGCTCGCAGCAAACGCAAAGGCGATGGACAAAGGCGCAAGCTTTGTCACCAGCCTGATCTTTCTCGTCAATGAGCAAAAATATTTCGCGTCAACGGATGGGTCTTACATCGATCAGGACATCCACCGGACATGGCCAATCTTTAACGTCACCATGGTAGACCGCCAGACCGGCCAGTTTAAGAACCGGCCGGCGTTCAGCGCTCCCGTTGGAATGGGCTATGAATACCTCGATGGGCGGCCCGAGGACAAAATCGTCGGCCCCGGAGGAATCATCCTTTACAAGAATTCCTACGACCTTATCGAAGATGCGGAGATGGCGGCGGAACAGGCCAAACAAATGATTGCCGCCAAGTCTGTTGAGCCGGGTAAGTATGACCTCGTGCTTGAACCCTCTCACCTGTGGCTCACTATCCACGAATCGGTTGGCCACCCGACAGAGCTTGACCGGGTGCTTGGTTACGAAGCGAATTACGCCGGCACAAGCTTCCTTACCCTTGACAAATGGGAGTCCAAGAAATTCAATTTCGGCTCCAAAATCGTCAACATCGTCGCCGACAAGACACAAGTCGGTTCTCTGGGTGCTGTAGGGTATGACGACGAAGGGGTGAAATGCAAGTCATGGGATCTGATCAAGGACGGTGTTTTGGTCGACTATCAGGCGATTCGAGACCAGGCCCACATTATCGGGCATAATGAATCCCACGGCTGCTGCTATTCGCAGAGTTGGTCAGATGTGCAATTCCAGCGCATGCCCAACGTATCTCTCCAGCCGGGTAAAGAACAGCTCACTCCGGAACAGATGATCTCGGGGGTCGACAAAGGAATTTACATCGTGAAGGACGGTTCATTCTCCATCGATCAGCAACGTTACAATTTCCAGTTCGGAGGAGTATTATTCTTCGAAATCAAGAATGGAAAGATCGAAGGGATGTTGAAGGATGTAGCCTACCAGGCGAATACACAGGAATTCTGGAACTCCTGTGTTCAGATCTGCGATGAGCGGGATTATCGCCTGAATGGAGCATTCAACGACGGAAAGGGACAGCCCAGCCAGTCCAACGCCGTATCTCACGGATCAGCAACGAGCCGCTTCAACGGCGTGACAGTTATCAATACGGGCAGAACGATTTAAACTCAACACACGCAAAACCAAAAAATCATGGCAATACTTTCGAAAGAAGACGCAAAAAAGATACTGGAGAAGGTTATCAGTTTTTCCAAGGCTGATGGATGCGAGGTAAATATGAATGGTTCCGACAATGGCAACATTCGTTATGCCCGCAACTCCGTTTCCACGTCAGGTGAAGACAGCAACATCAACCTGGTGGTACAATCGTATTTTGGCAAAAAAGCCGGAACAGCGACGATCAACGAGTTTGACGATGCGTCGCTGGAAAAAGTGGTAAGGCGCTCTGAGGAGTTGGCCAAGCTTGCTCCCGAGAACCCAGAGTTCATGGAGCCGCTGGAACAACAGAGCTACGGGAAATCGAAGACCTGGTCAGAGGCTACCGCGAAAATCACACCAGAGTTCCGTGCGCAGGCGGCCGCAAGCAGCATTGAGCCTGCTATCTCCAAAGAGGTCACCGCTGCGGGCTACCTTGAAGATACGCGTGGTTTTGCCGCGATGATGAACACGAAGGGTCTCTTCGCCTACAACGCAGCAACGGGCGTGGACTTTACGGTGACCATGCGGACCAATGATGGTACAGGCTCCGGATGGGCAAGTCGCGATCTGACCGACGCCAGCAAACTCGACGCTGCGGAGGCATCGCGAATCGCCATCGATAAGGCCCTTATGTCGCGTAATGCGAAGGCCATCGAGCCTGGAAAATACACGGTCATCCTCGAGCCGGAAGCTGCCGGCAATTTGATTGGTTTGATGATCGGTGGCATGAACGCCAGAACGGCTGATGAAGGACGGAGCTACCTTTCGAAGAAAGGGGGTGGAACCAAGCTGGGCGAAAAGATCGTAGACGAACGCGTCAACATCTACACCGACCCGGAGAATGAGGAAGTTCCCGCGTCACCGTGGGCTGGCAACGGCCTCGCACGACGCAAGATGGATCTTATCCGGGGAGGGGTTGTCAAGAACCTGTTCTATGACCGTTACTGGGCTTCGCAAAAAGGAGTTGAACCTATCCCTTTCCCCGGCAACCGGATCATGGATGGCGGCGACGCAAGCCTCGAAGATCTTATCAAGGACACCCGGAGAGGCATCCTCGTGACCCGTTTCTGGTACATTCGTTCCGTGGATCCTCAGACCCTGCTCTATACCGGATTGACTCGCGACGGAACATTCTACATTGAAAACGGTGTCATTAAACACCCGATCAAAAACTTCCGTTTCAATGAAAGTCCGATTATCATGCTCAATAACCTGGAGGCACTGGGTAAGCAAATGCGGGTCGGCGGCGGTGGAGGCTCACTAATCCCTTACATGAAGATCCGCGACTTCACCTTCACGAGTCTGTCGGACGCTGTTTAGGCCACGGTCAGTTATCGACAGCCAACGACTCGGTGGTTAGCGCCCAATGAATCGGCGGTTGACCGTCCGTGGGCTGTCGACGGCTTGCCCGACGTACCGGCACCTCCTTCGTTCTCCAAAAGAGTAGGAAACGAAGGGCGGCCTTTTGGCGGAGCTAATCCAATTTGCCCTGGGCAAAAGAAGTGCGTTAGCGTCGCGGGGCTTGTCATCGGTATGTTGCCGACCTTCGTCCATCCGTTCGTATAAATCATGCGACTAGTTCCTTCCGCAAGGCGCAAATTGCATTATGGCGACCGAAAATCGGTTCTTTTTCACGCGACTTCAATACGAATCCGGTGACTGGGATGTCGACCAGCGCATGCCGTCAAACGTTCTGAACAGCTTGATCGAGTATACGACAATAGCCGTTGACCTGGAGGAAAACATCATTCCATTAAGCAGCGACGATATCTTTCAATGTCCTTTCTGCTACCTCAGCGGCCATAAGCTGGTCGAGTTTACCCCGAAGGAACGCGACAACTTCGAGAGGTATGTTCGAAATGGTGGATTCGTGTTTGCGGACGACTGCAACCATGATATCGACGGCCTGTTCGCCAAATCATTTGAGTCTCAAATGAACGCGATATTCGGCAGTGGAGAATTGAAAAAAATTCCCAATAACCATCCACTTTATTCATCCTTCTTTAAGTTTGATGGACCACCGACTACCGCCCAGGAACTTAATGGTTGGGGCGATGACATCATCCACAACTACCTTAAAGCGATTGAAATCGATGGAAAGATCGGAGTACTATACAGCAACAAGGACTATGGGTGTGAATGGGACTATGACTTTCGCAACAAAAGGTTTTATAGGATTGATAACACAAAATTTAGCGTAAATATTGTCGTGTATGCACTGACGCGGTAAGGACAGTCGACCGTCCATTGCATCACATAAAATTGAAAATCCACGCTCGCGCCATATGTCAGAAGATTTGACCACCGCAGAGGCAGCCGTAACGGAGGTTGTTTCCCGGGTCCAGGACCTGAAGAAAGAGATTCAAAAAGTAATTATTGGGCAGGAGGAGACAATCGACCAGCTCCTGATCACTTTCCTGGCCGGGGGTCACGGGCTGTTGGAGGGTGTTCCCGGTCTCGCGAAAACATTGATGATCCGTACGCTCGCAGAGGCCGTCGATCTGCGTTTCAAACGCATCCAGTTCACCCCGGACCTCATGCCGTCAGATATTATCGGTACAGAAATTCTCGAGGAAGATCACACGACGGGAAAGCGGTTCTTTAAATTCAACAAGGGACCAATCTTTTCGAACATCATACTGGCGGATGAAATAAACCGGACTTCACCGAAAACACAGTCGGCACTGCTCGAGGCGATGCAAGAGTTCGAGGTCACCTACGCCGGCGTAACCTACCCGCTCGAACGCCCCTTCTTTATCCTTGCCACACAGAATCCCATTGAGCAAGCCGGTACGTTCTCACTCCCCGAAGCACAATTGGACCGTTTCCTTTTGTATATCAGAATCGGATACCCGACGGATGAGCAAGAGAGGACCATACTCCAAACGACTACCGGAAAAGAAAAGGCGGCGATTCGCAAAGTGATCGATGCGGAGGGAATTTTGAAAGCACAACAACTTGTCCGGGACGTTCACATCAATGAAGACCTGATCGCTAAGGTGAGCAAGATCGTTCGTCAAACACGCCCGGATTCAACCGATCAAAAGATCGTGAAAGATTTTGTCCGTTGGGGCGCCGGTCCCCGGGCAGGCCAGGCGATGATCCTCACCGCTAAGGCGAGAGCACTGCTCAACAATCGTTTTGCCGTTACGCATGAGGACATTAAGGGAGTAGCGTTGCCCGTATTACGCCACCGAATCCTGATGAATTTCAGGGCGGAAGCAGAGGGTATCGTACCCGACGACGTCACCCATCATCTGTTGAATGGCTGAAAATTATTTCCTCACGACATGGACCGCCGTATTCGCGAACTACTTAAACCGGAAGTTCTTAACACCGTCAGCGGGCTCGAGTTGGTTGCCCGAATCGTCGTTGAAGGGTTCATGAGCGGCACAAACAAAAGTCAAACGATCGGGATCGGAGGTGAATTCAGTCAATACAGGAATTACGAGATCGGCGACGACCTGCGACAGCTTGACTGGAAAATGTACGCGCGCTCCGAACGATACTTCGTCAAGCAAGCAGAAGTAGAGACGAACATAACCGTAAAGTTCTTCGTTGATGCAAGCAATTCAATGGCTTATGAGGAGGAACGTTTGACCAAACTTCAGTTCGCCAGAGCAATGACTGCCGCGCTGGCTTACCTCGCAAGAAAGCAGGGCGACACCTTCGGTCTCGTTACCGTCAATGACAGACAGACGCTCGCCGTTCACCCGCGATTCGAGCAACAACAATTTATGCGTTTCCTGCATGCATTGGTCGAAACAAAAGCGGAAGGGCAATGGAAGAAACGAGAAACCGAACATCTCTTCGACCACCGCGGAAAAGAGATGATCATCTTCATTTCGGATATGTACGACCACGAAGGGGATGTCTTGCAATTTGCTTCGAGGCTAAAGACAACGCGAAATGAGGTCATCGTCTTTCATCTTCTTGGCGCCAGGGAACGCAATTTGGGTTGGGATGGCGCTTTTACCTTTCGTGATCTTGAAACAGACGCCGTCGTTAAAGTGGACACGCGAATGAAAAAGCAGGTGTACCAATCACAGCTCGAAGAATGGGTAGCTGGAGTACGAACGGCACTCTTTGAAAAGATGATCCACTACTATACCGTTTCAATGGGCGATCCGCTGGAGGAGACGCTGAGCAATTTTCTCAAAGCAAGAAAAAAACTAAGAGCTTGAATGTTTTTCTCGAACACGATATGGCTTTGGGCGATTGCGGGAATTGTCGTTCCATTAGCGATACATCTCCTCAGTCGCGACGAAGGCAAGACGATCTTCATCGGAAGCATTCGTCATTTGACAGAATCGCCAATGCCACGTTTCAGGCACATTCGAATCAACGAGCTCGGGCTATTGGCGTTGCGATCCTTGCTGATCGTCCTCTTTGCCATGCTTCTCGCCGAACCGTGGACGAAATTCGAAGGCGGTAAGCAGCAGCGCTGGCTTTTGCTGGATACAGGAATCGAAAAAGAAAGCCGGTTCGCCTCATTGATCGACACGCTCGTTAGTCAAGGATTCGAAGCCCGAAGGCTATCAACCGGTTTTCCGAAGATCGCTGAGCGCACGACCCATAACGGAACTTATTGGCAGATGATCGAATCCCTGCGTCAGACTTCGGCAGATTCAGTGGTAGTGCTGTCCTATAACCTCTTGACGCGTTTCGCGGGTGAGCGTGTATCGCTACCTGCCCACGTACGGTGGATCAGCACCGAACCAGACAGTACAGGATTCGTAGTATGGAAAGAACCTTCGTTCGAAGGGACGACATGGATAAGGACAGGATCCAGCACTCCGCAATCTACGACATTCGAAACGTCGCGGCAGACATTGCCCGAAACAGCCTCGTCATTTCCGGTAAACATCTGTTATGGGGCGGAATTCCAATACGATGCACGAATCATTCGCGCGGCGCTTGAAGCAGCGCAGCTGGTTATTCCACAAAAAATCGAAATCACCCAAACCCGGTCCGAAGCACGGACCGGCAATCACAGAGGCTGGACGATCTGGTTGGATACCACAACCGCGCCTATGCCGGGAGATTCGCTGATCCTGTTTCAGCCATGCAGGTTGGAGCACATTCCGCTCATAGTAGAACAATCGCGTTCAACTCTTGCTTGTTCTGCCAGGCAACCGGCACGTTGGCTTCTCACCCGTCGTCTTGACCCCCATGTCGCATTGGAATCGAATCTCTCCATCACGCTGGCGAACATACTCCTCGAAGGTCGCACAGAACATCACGTCGATTTGCGTCATCTCAACGACAGTCTCGCATGGTCAAAAAGTCCAGGTGTTTCACGGAACGAGGCGATCAAAGCAACCTCGCTCGAACCATGGATCATTATTCTTTTGTTGTTAACACTGATCACTGAACGCTGGCTGGCGTTTCGAAGGGCTCAATAGTGGAAAAGGCACAACAACATATCAAAGCATTGCAGCGAAGATACACTATCCTTCGGATAGCAGAGGTTTTCCTTGTCGGTATCTCCATCGCATTGTTCACCCTCGCGATCCTTGAAGTAAGCGGCGGAGGTCAAAAGACTATCGCGACGGCAGCCCCCGCAGCGGGTTTGATCGCGACCGCGTTGGCATTCTTCGTCATTCGTCCCGACCAAATAAACGAAAGAGTCATTGCGCGGATCTTGAATGAAAATCACCTTGTTCTCGAGAATAGCGCCGATCTGCTTGTAGCCGATCCTTCAGGCATGACCCTTCTGCAGCGTATCCAGCGTCAGCGTGTAGCCGCACGCTTGAATGAAGTTAAGTCATCCACCAGGCTTCCGCATCGTGTCGGAATAACAGCGATAATCTTTCTGCTCACCGCAGTTTTCACCCTGATCGTAGTTTCAATTCCGCAAACCATCGACACCCACTACGCAATCCAAACCCCTGTCAAACCTGAAATAACAACGCCCTTGCCTTCCGAAATCGCCGCGTTGGAAATTGGCGTAGCGCCTCCCCGATATACCGGCTTAAAACAAAGGTCAGGCAGGAATCCCGACGTGGAAGTACTGGAAGGCAGTGTCGTGACCTGGTCGATCCGCTTTACAGAATCGCCGGCGACCGCATGGATAACGTTTTCCAATGGAGACTCGGCAAAGCTGGAGAAAAAAGGTGAGGAGTTTCTAATAGCGAAATCATTTCGTCATTCAGAAATCTACCTCATTGGCTGGAAAAGTACCGAAGGCATAAGCAGTTTTTCCGATTATTACCGCGTGACGGTCATCAAGGATAATCCTCCCGACATCAAGGTACAGGAACCCGCGAAGTTCACAGAGATCATGCCCGGCGACGACGTTGTCGTTGACGTGCGCTCAAGAATCAAAGACGACTACGGCATCGTTGACGCATGGATCGTAGCCACGGTTAGCAAGGGTAGTGGTGAGTCGGTGAAGTTCAGGGAAGAACGTATTCGATTCACAACGCCGAAGCGAATCACTGGAAAGGATGCTATCGGATCAGTTACACTAGACCCGAAGAAACTCGGCATGGAGCCCGGTGATGAACTCTATTTTTATGTTGAAGCATTCGACAATCGCATGCCCGAGCGAAACAGCGCCCGCACCGAAACATACTTTATTGAAATCATCGATACTGCCGAATTGATATTATCGGTTGAAGGAGGCCTCGGTGTCGACCTGATGCCGGAATATTTCCGCAGCCAGCGACAGATCATTATCGATTCCGAAAAACTATTGACGGAACGAAACAAGATCAGCGTCAGCGAGTTCAATAGACGATCAAACGAACTTGGGTACGATCAAAAAGTTCTGCGTTTGCGTTACGGCCAGTTTCTCGGAGAAGAGTTCGAAAACGCTATCGGATCAAGCGATGTACCCGATCACGATCACCCAGATCAGGGTACTGATCACGAACAATCCGACGACGAAGATCCCGTTGCACAATTTCGTCATGATCACGACACCGACAACGAACACAACCTGGTGCCCGATCCGCAACATCGTCACGACGACGAAGAGGACGAATCCGAAGATCCCTGGCAGTCTTATAAGCACATGCATGACGACCCGGAAGAAGCGACATTTTTCACGCAATCGATCCGCACCAAGCTTAAGGCAGCCCTCACGGAAATGTGGGGCGCCGAGTTACACCTGCGTCTGTTTGACCCTGCTAAGTCGCTGCCGTATCAATACAAGGCGCTTAGACTCCTGAAAGAAATAAGCAACGATTCAAGAATTTACGTTCACAAGACGGGATTCGACGCCCCGCCGCTCAAGGAGGATCGCAGGTTGACTGGCGACCTATCGGAAGTGAGTCCCGGACAACGTGTATCTTCTGCATTAAGAGGTCAACTGTTTCCATCCATTCGAGTCGTATTACCCATGCTCAGCGCGAAGATCAGTGCACGCGACACAACCCTGAACAAAAACGAGAAATTTCTGTTGACGCAAGCCGGCAACGAAATAGCACAATTGGTGTTGGAGCAACCAGGCAAATATCTCGAGACACTTTCGGCTATCAACCGGGTCACCCGGCAGAATTCAACACATCCGGGTAGGCTGAAGGAGTTCCACACAATACAACGGACCTTGTGGCAGTTGATCCAACCAGACCTGACTCCATCTGCAAGCAGGTCGCGGGCGACCCATGGTCTGGATACCGCGTTCATTGACGGATTAAACAAACAACCACGATGAGTGACATCCTCAAGTTTGATCCGGTGTGGGGTTACTCAGTCACGCTCACCTTACTTTCTGCGGGCAGTACTTTGCTGCTGATATTTGAATGGCGAAAGAAAGCGCGAAACCGGATCCTGAGGCTGATTGCCTTGTCGCTCATGCTGCTCGCCGTCAGTGGCATCGCCACACAGCCAGCGACCAGGCACGAGACGTCACAACAAGTTATTTTGCTGACGGAAGGATATAACCGCGCACGGGTTGACAGTCTGCTACAGTCGCACCCAACGCTGTCGCTATGCCATATCCAGGGTGTACCTCCGTATCGCAGCTCCATTGGGATATCCCCGAATGAACTCTCCTCGTTCAAAAATGAGATTGCATGGATTGTGGGCTTTGGTCTCCGTTCTGCGGAGCGGGACGTCCTGCGTGGCACGGCTTTTCGCTACTTGGAACCCGACCTTCCGGAAGGCATCCTTCATTTGAACCTTCCAGGAGAAATCTCAGCAGGTCAAACGGCTGAGATTGAAGGGATCGTCCGCTCCGCAAGACAAGGACGGCTGCGTTTGCTCGGTCCGGGAGGGATGGAAGACTCTATCCAAACAAGTGCAGGAGAGCGTTCCTTCCGGTTAAGATTTCTCCCAAAGGAGGCTGGCGATTACCTCTACACGGTGTTGCTCGATGACGACACCGTCGGTAAGGTACCGGTGCATGTTCGGGAACAACGTCAGCTGAATATTGCTTTCGTGTTGCACTACCCGAGTTTCGAGACACGTCAACTCAAAACGTTCCTCGAAAAGCGTCATCAACTCCTGCTCCGATATGAAGTGAGTGATCGTCGCTTTCGTTTTGAACATATCAATCGAGACGCACAAACATTCAACCAACTTACGCGAAATGCGCTCGACGGTTTTGACTTGGTGATCATTGATTCCGATGCGTTGTATCGTTTATCTGCAGAGGAATTCGCGGCACTGTCCGATGCAAATCGCGCCGGCATTGGGGTTATCGCTCTCTTTAACAACACTCCTTCCTCCGACAACCGACGTCTCTCGGACCTTTTCGGTGGAATATTTATGGGTGGAATGAAAGACACCGTGCGCATCGCCGTTAATTCGCAATCAAGAACATTACCTGCGTTGCCGGTGCGGTTACAACGGGAAGGACCTGTGAGCGATTTGGTTCGTTCGGGTAGTCGTACGGTTGCAGGCTACGTTCCCAGGGATTTCGGCAGAACCGGCTTTCAACTTCTCCAGGGAACATATCGGCTCGCGTTGTCCGGAGACTCGCTTGCGTATGCTTCTATATGGACACCCCTTATTGACGAAGTGGCTGCCCCGGAACGGGCAACGGAACGGGTACTTGTCGAAACACCATTTCCGTTGTATCAGGATCATCCGGTTGATTTTAGTATTATTTCAACAGAACAACCGCGTGCGGACTACAATGGATCGACACTCCCTCTTACGGAGAACTTGTTTATCGATGGCGTGTGGCACGGAAAAATCTGGATGGATAGACCAGGCTGGCAAAAGCTGAATGTTGGGGGGACGAACCGGGCGCTGTTTGTCGCCGAACCGGGTGAGTGGAAAACACTTGATTATGCCAACCGCATCCGCGAGACAAGCGCGTTAAGCAGCTCAACGCAACCCGAGAGCGAAACATCCTGGGAATATAGACGGTTTCCTTTGTCGATCTTCTTCATCGTTTTCCTGGTAAGTGGGGCTATACTTTGGCTTACGCCGAAGCTGTAAGAATGATATGTATACAGGTCGTTTTGGACCAGAAGACATTCGACCCGCCTGTCGTCGAAAAAAATTCGAAAACTCACCCTAGCCGTTGACGGCTTTCTTTTTCGATTTGCCCGATTCTTCGATCAATCGTACCAACTCGTCGTACCATGCTTCTCCGTACTTTCTGATAAGGGGTTCTTTGAGAAACTTATACAATGGAACCTGCAACTCCTTTCCGAAGGCGCATGCGGGCGAACAGATGTGCCATTTGTGATAATTGAGCGCCTCGAACGACTTCCTGGAAGAGATGCGTATTGGGTACAAATGACATGAGATTGGTTTCTTCCAACTGATCTTCCCGTCATTGTAGGCTTGTTCAATACCGCACTTGAGGATCCCTTTCTTGTCGTAGATCGCGTAGACACATTCGCGGCCGCCGATGATCGGCGTACAGAATTCACCATCATCGTCGACAGTATGTGGCCCCTCCTTTTCAATCACCTTTTTGCCGGCCTCCGATAAATAAGGTTTGATGACCGGATAGATCTCCTCCAGGATTTTCAATTCCTCCTCCTCAAGTGGAGCACCAAAGTCGCCCTCGACACAGCAGGCCCCTTTGCATTTCTCCAAATTGCAGACAAACTCCTTTTCTTTAATGTCGTCTGATACAAGAACCTCTCCGACCTTTATCATGGGGTAAAGATACACACCTTCACCGGATATTTTCGGGAGTGAGGCGATCGGGCCACTGCAAAAGGGATTCCAAATGTCAGAATCCGGCCTCAAGGATCAATGAAGTTCAGGCATGGAATCCCTTTTGCCCGCTCGTCACCCTAAATTGAACGCAAAGCTCCACAACGCGACAGGAAATCCGGACAGTTTCCGCGTGATCGGCAAACGCAAATTTTTGAGAATGAATTGTTTCGCAAGATTATCGGTGTCAACACTTTAACCGGAAATAAATTAAGTTTGAAAATTAGTCGGATCTGAATTATTCCGTCGGCCGGATAGTTTAATTTGCGGGTTGATATGACAGATTTTCTTGAGAGTTTGAATGAGCCTCAGCTTGAGGGTGTGTTAAATACCGAGGGGCCCTGCATGCTCATTGCCGGGGCCGGGTCGGGAAAGACGCGTGTTCTCACCTTCCGGATTGCCTACCTCATCAGGGAGAAAAATGTGGACCCGTTCAATATTCTGGCCCTCACTTTCACGAACAAGGCAGCACGGGAAATGCGCGAGCGTATCGAATCGATTGTCGGTTCAGACGCGCGAAGCCTTTGGATGGGTACGTTTCACTCCGTTTTTGCCCGCATCCTTCGCGCCGAAGCAGGGCGTCTGGGATACCCGAGTAATTTCACTATCTACGATACGGATGACGCCAAATCGCTGATCAAGTCCATCGTCAAGGAGATGGGACTCGACGATACGGCCTACAAACCGAGTACTGTCTACAATCGAATCTCCGCAGCCAAGAACCGCCTTATCGGATGGCAGGAATACCTGGCGAATGCCGAACTTATGGGTGACGATGCCGCAAACATGCGTCCGGAGATCGGCCGAATATACAAGACCTACGCGCTGCGGTGCTTCAAAGCCGGTGCTATGGATTTTGACGATCTTTTATTCAACACAGATCGGCTCTTCAAGGAACATCTCGATGTACTGAATAAATACCAGCACCGATTCCAATATGTGCTGGTCGACGAATTTCAGGACACGAACCTGTGCCAATACTTTATTATCCGAAAGCTGGCGTCCGTTCGTCAGAACATCTGCGTCGTAGGAGATGATGCCCAGAGCATTTACGCATTTCGCGGTGCAGACATCACCAACATTCTCAATTTCGAGCGAGATTATCCTGATCTGAGGGTCATCAAACTGGAGCAGAATTACCGCTCCACCCAAAACATCGTTAACGCCGCCAATTCGGTTATTCGACGCAATCGTGCTCAACTTCCCAAAAATGTCTGGACAGCCAACGAGGAAGGGAAACTGATCGAGTTGATCAAGGCGGTTTCCGACAACGAAGAAGGCAGGCTGGTCGCATCTTCGATCTTTGAAGAGAAGATGCAGCATCAATTAAAATTCAGCGACTTTGTCGTTCTCTACCGGACGAACAGCCAGTCACGCGCCATTGAAGAAGCGCTGCGCCGGATGAACATTAAGTACAAGGTTATCGGCGGTCTTTCCTTTTACCAACGAAAGGAGATCAAGGACCTTCTCGCCTATCTGCGGTATACCCTTAACCAACAGGATGAGGCTTCGTTTCGGAGGATCATAAATCTGCCGAAAAGGGGAATCGGCGATTCCACAGTGGACAAGATCGTGGTCGCCGCCAACGATCACGGGACTGGGATTTGGGAGATTCTTCAGAACCCCGCGCCCTTTGTAGGTGGACGTGCTGCAGGCGCAATCGAAGGGTTCGTCGCCATGATCAAGCGCTTTCAACTCGAGGTCGAACGCAAGGACGCCTACGAAGCCGCGTTCGAAATTGCCAAAGGTTCCGGATTGCTCCGCGAGCTGTACGAGGACAAAACGGTGGAAGGGCTGAGTCGGTATGAAAACGTGCAGGAATTGCTTAACGCGATCAAGGAATTTACCGTAAGCCCTGAGCGCGAAGACAAAAGCCTCGGTGCCTTTTTACAGGAAGTTTCCCTTGTCACGGGGCAGGACGAGGATAAGGACAAGGACCCCGACAAAGTCACCCTCATGACCATTCACATGGCAAAGGGGCTGGAATTCAAGTATGTTTACATCGTCGGGTTGGAAGAGGACCTTTTCCCCTCGCAGATGATGCTCAGCAGCCGGGCAGATCTGGAAGAGGAAAGACGGCTCTTTTACGTGGCAATCACTCGGGCCAAAGAGCGGCTCTTTTTATCCTATGCGCTTACCCGCTATCGCTACGGGCGACTGAAGAACTGCGAGCCCAGCCGTTTCCTGGACGATGTCGATCAGCGCTTTATCAAAGTGAGTACCCGAATGGGCGGACTCGAGTCCGTGCCCCCGACCAGTCAGTACGCGAAGAATTTGGTGAATGGAATACGAAAGACCATTTCTTCGGCTCCACCGCCGAAAAAACAAACGTCTTATAAAGCCCCGGCCGACTTTAGGCCCAGCGACACCTCTGGCCTGGCGGCGGGTATGAAAGTTGAGCACCCCAAGTTTGGTTTCGGCACCGTGGTGCAGATGGACACCTCCGGCGCCGACCGGAAAGCCAGGATCAGCTTTAATGAAGTAGGTGAAAAAACCCTTTTATTGAGCTTCGCCAAGCTTCGGATAGTGGAATAGCCGGGCTTCCCGTCAACCCGTTTTTATGATAGCATACCGCTGTTTGACTGCGAACCGTTTGGGATGTTGACGAAATATCCTCTATTTTGCGGAAGAATACTCATCTGCGAATAGCCGATTTGACGCCCTTCAGCATCGCTAGTCCCTGGGCAAAAGACGCTACCACAACAAAGATTTTTTATACGAGTACGCAAATTCGAAACTTTAGTTTAGTCTAATCACTTTATGGAAGCCGATTACAATACCCAACGACCTTTAATTATTTTGAAAGAATACGGTCGGAACGTCCAAAAACTTGTGGAGTACATCCGTACGATACCCGACAAGGACAAAAGAACCGAAATGGCCTACACCCTGGTCGAACTTATCAAACAACTCACCCCAACCGTAAAGGACCAACCCGAAAACCCACAACGCGTTTGGGACGACCTGTACATCATCGCAGATTTCGACCTGGACATCAACTGTCCCTACCCCGTGCCAGAGCGTGACATCCTTTTCAAGAAACCAAAACGCGTCGAGTACCCCCAAAGCCAGATACGGTTCAAGCACTACGGCAAGAACATCGAAAAGCTGGTGAAAGAAGCCCTTAAGAAGGAAGACCCACAAGAACGCGAAGACGCGATCATCTACCTGGGCAAGCTCATGAAGACTTTCTACAGCAACTGGAATAAAGAGACAATCGACGACTCCGTAATTCTTAAAGACATACAGGACATGTCAGGCGGGGCGCTCAGGACGACCATTGAAAAGATCCGCGAAGAAAACCTTTTCGAAAAACTTTACAAGGAGAGAAAAAAACCAAAAGGCGGTCAGCAGCCCAGCGGTCAGCGTCGACAATTCGGAAAAGGCAACAATCATAAAGGCGGTAATTTCCGTCGGAGGAGAGACCAATAGGGACCCGATCTATTGAACCTGCATTTCAATCGATGAGCATCTTTAGAATACGCGGCGGAAAGAAGCTGAAAGGCGAGATCATTCCGCAGGGCGCAAAAAACGAAGCCCTCCAGATACTAAGCGCGGTACTTCTCACGGCGGAGCCGATGACGATCCACAATGTTCCCAATATTGTGGATGTAAACCGCCTCATCGACTTGCTGGGCGACCTGGGTTGTAAGGTCGAAAAGCTCGGCCCGGAAACCTACCGCTTCACTGCCGCCGATGTCGACACAAACTTCTTGCAAACAGACTGATCCCGCGCGAAGGCGGCGGCCTTGAGAGGTTCGGTCATGCTTCTTGGGCCAATCCTGGCAAGGTTTGGCCAGGCGTCCATCCCCAAACCCGGCGGCGACAAGATTGGCAGACGCCGCCTGGATACTCATTTTCTTGGATTCCAGAAGCTTGGAGCACAATTCAGCTTCGACGCCGAAGAACACCTGTTCCACATCGATGCATCCGGACTCAAAGGCTGTTATATGCTCCTCGACGAGGCATCGGTGACAGGAACCGCAAACCTGATTATGGCCGCTACGCTCGCGAAGGGAACGACAACCATCTACAATGCAGCATGCGAGCCCTACATTCAGCAGCTTTGCCTGATGCTGAACCGAATGGGCGCGAAGATATCGGGTATTGGGTCGAACCTGCTCAGCATCGAGGGGGTCGAAAAGTTAGGTGGAACGGAACATACCCTGTTACCGGACATGATCGAGATTGGAAGTTTTATCGGCCTGGCCGCCATGACTCAATCAGAGATCACCATAAAAAATTGCCGGATTGATATGCTGGGACTAATCCCGGACGTCTTCCGTCGACTGGGGATCAGGTTAGAATTTCAGGGTGACGATATCCACATTCCCGCACAAGACGCCTACGAGATCGACACGTTCATCGATGGATCAATACTGACTATCGCCGATGCCCCCTGGCCCGGCTTCACTCCCGATCTGCTCAGCATTGTTCTCGTGGTGGCCACCCAGGCAAAGGGAACGGTCCTGATCCACCAAAAAATGTTTGAAAGCCGTCTGTTCTTTGTCGACAAACTTATCGACATGGGAGCCCAGATCATTCTCTGCGACCCGCATCGCGCCAACGTTATCGGGCTGAACCGGCGGCAGCCCCTCAGAGGAATCAAGATGGCGTCACCGGATATTCGAGCGGGTGTGGCTTTGCTGATCGCCGCCCTTTCCGCCACAGGCATCAGCGAAATATCCAATGTCGACCAGATCGACCGTGGTTATCAAAACATTGACATGCGCCTCAAGGCCCTGGGGGCGGACATCGAACGGGTCTCCAAAGACTGAGTGCTATTAAATCAAAGAGAATTAAGGTAGCGGAAAAGCTTGCACAGATCTTTCTCTTCCTTCAGAGATAGCTTTTCGGAGCCCAAATAGTCCGACAGGGCGTCACGATGACGATCGAATATGCTCGTCAGATCTTTCTTTCGTCGAATCAATTGGGGCGTCGCCGAGGGTAGCGAGGCTAGGTAATCCACCTCTGTAACGATCTCAGCATA
>CAZIAG010000014.1:11471-20023 GCA_964537375.1 uncultured Roseivirgaceae bacterium | reverse complement strand
AAAACGCCATGGCACTCATCGAATGACCACTGGGATAACTTAACGTATCGACTGACACAAGATGCTCCTCACCTGGGCGCTGCCGGTTGAACACTTCCTTGAGAACTACATTGGAAATAGTTGACAAGGCCATGATCAACACCGTCTGCAACACAAACCTCCAGCTCTTTTGTCTCATGTACAGGATGACTCCAAGGCCGAGGCCGATCACAAGGTAGGCATACCGGTCTCCCATGTGCGTCATAAAGGTAAGAAAGGAGGTTAGTCCATCGCTCCTGAACGAAACGACAAAATCCGTTACCCTCTGATCGATCTCTTCGAGCTCGTTTTCCACGAGTTCCTCCGATATTTCAACGAACGCGTTCAAGGCCACAACGAAGAAAACGGCCGCCACGAGAATGGTGATGTAATAGGGAAGATTCGGGTTGTCGGCGTGAAAATGCCGTTTCAGAAATCGGCGAAGCCATTGAATAGCACGATACAGCCAGGTTCTCATCAAGGAAAAATAGTGCATTTTTCCAACTTGAGAAATATGCCGCATGGATCAATGGTTAAAAGAGCCAGAAGAAACCCCGAAAATTGTTAGCTTGGGCCGAGGACAATTGCCCATGGAACGTTCCGTCGTCGCGGACCTGCACATTTCGAACAAGCCTGCGTTGAAATTCCTTACCGCCGAGTGGAGAAAGCTGGCTATGGTCAATTATGCTGTGCAGCCCGATTACCTTAGGCGTTATGTTCCTCACGGCACTGAACTAGACATTTGGAATGGCATCTGTTACATGAGCCTTGTTGGTTTTATGTTTCTTGATACGAAGCTCCTGGGAATTCCCATCCCGTTTCACCGGAATTTTGAAGAAGTAAACCTCCGATTTTACGTGAAACATCGCAGTGCCCAGGGCTGGAGGCGGGGCGTTGTATTTATTAAAGAGATTGTACCTCGACGCGCATTGTCGTTTGTCGCTAATCGTGTATACGGAGAGAACTACATAACACAGCGGATTGCGCATCGGATTGGCATCTCCGATGATTCAATTGAGGTCGAATATGGATGGGAAAACGGTGACCTTTGGAATCGGTTCAAAGTTAAAGCGACAAACGAACGGGTCGATATCGCCGAAGGTTCGGAGGAAGAATTTATCACGGAACACTATTGGGGCTACACATGGTTGGACCCGTCCAGAACGTCGGAATACCAGGTCGAGCATCCGCGTTGGGAAGTCTATCCCACGCTGGACTACCAAGTCGACGTCGACTTTGGGGCTGTCTACGGCCACGAGTTTCGTTTTCTCAATAGCACTGACCCGACATCGGCATTTCTTGCGGAGGGGTCAGGCATTGCAGTCCGGAGGGGCTCCATGATCAAACCAGATTGAGACGAAGCCGTCCAAACGGCACGCACGAAAAAAAACATCCCGCAACCTGCATCTTTATTTATACACTCACGTCAATACAAAAGGAACAGTATGCCAAATGATGACAATGCACCATAATAACGACTGGACCTCGTTTTACGACGAGCTCAGAAGGTTTATCCTGCGTCGCGTCAGAGATTCTTCCCTTGCCGATGATCTTGTTCAGGAGGTCTTCCTAAAAGTCTATACACGATTTTACCAGTTAAAAAACACCGATAAGCTCTCTGCCTGGATATATCAGATTACCCGAAACACGATTGTGGATTATTATCGCCACCACCAGCGCGAGCTCAACCTGGCTGCACTGGACTTGGGGGAAGAGGCGAATCCTCTCAGCGATTGTGTTACGGATTGCGTCCAACAGGTTCTCGCCACACTTCCTGAGAAATATCGCACAGCAATCGAACTTGCGGAGTTTGCCAATCTTCCTCAAACAGAACTGGCGCGTCGCCTCGGTATATCCTATTCTGGAGCAAAATCGCGCGTGCAGCGTGCTCGCCAGGTTCTCAGGAAAAAGATGGAAGAACAACTGCAAATTGAAACGGATTCCTACGGCAACGTCCTGTTTTGTCGTCCGAAGGATTCATGTTGCAGAATCTAAAGACAAGAGACCCGGTTTATATCCCGGGCCTCTCGCCTGGCGGCTCTTTTAGCAGCAGCCTACGCCGCCGCAACAACCGCCGTCAACATTGGTCATGCATGTGCAATTCATAAATAACTGCGTTTTAAGTGAAACATCAGATTTCACCGGAATTATCCGGCTTGACCTATTGACGTTCTGCATCCGGAATGGACGCAGAACCAATTCAAAAAAGCATCCCTTTACTTAGAGTGAAGAGGCCGCTCAATGTCTGACTCCTTTTACCTCTTAGCCGGCGATTCAGCACTTTGCTGAAGAATGGGAGACAGAATAAAAAAGCCGCGGAGTTCGTTCCACGGCTCTTCTTTTGGCATTTGCCTCCACAACTTAAGACACAACTTTTTTTCGTGATTCGACAACTTGTCGCTTCATCGCATCAGTCGCAAAAGCGATCGCTTCTTCAAAAGTCTCGGCATTTTTACCGACATAAAGGTCATTTCCCGGAATACCGATCCTGATCTCGCAGATCTTGTTCTCTCTTGAGTCGGACTTATCGATCTTCAGCGTCACACGTGCATCGATGATCCGTTCGTTGAACTTCTCCAGCTTCTGAACCTTCTCCTCTACAAGGTCCAACAATTCCTGTTTTGCCTTGAATTCCGGCGTTTGAATGATAACCTTCATGATATCAAAATTTAGAGTTCCTACTTTATTCAACGATCCCGGCGCCCCAAAGTTGCATCCTCTGTCTGCGTAAATGAACCGGCCGGCCGTTTCCCTCTAACGGGTCACGCACGTAAGTACGGGTTTTGTCGAATGATTGGCAACATCTTCTGCGATACTTCCTGCCAAAACTCGGGCAAAGCCTTTCCGCCCGTGGGTTGCCATCGCAATGATGTCGGCTTTTATGGTGTTTGCGAAATGTAAAATTCCCTCTTCTTCCGTGTAGTGATTAAAAATATTAAGCGTATAATTCTTCAGGCGGTGTTTTTTCGCAAACTTCTCCATGATCGGCAGCACTGATGTATCCGGCCTGAAGTTTGCGGGGGTGTTTATGCGGACGACATGAATCGTGGCATCGTACATTTCCTGCGCATTGACCACAACATCGACAAACGCGGCCTCATCATCACTCATTGAAGTGGCATAAACGATATTCTTGAATTCGGAGCCCTTGGGCTTCTCATGGACCGTGAGGACCGGGCATTTCGAAAAGCGTACAACCTTCTCGGTGTTGGAACCGATCAACATCTCTTCGAGCTTGGATTTCCCTGAGGTTCCCATGACCACCAGATCGCATTTTTCGCTGGTAATTACTTCACGAATTCCGTGAAACGGATTTCCGATCCGCAAGTTGTAGCTGACCTTCACACCAGCAAGTTCTATTTCATCAGCCGCTTCCTTCAACCGCTGGCGTGTCTTCCGTATAAGCTGGGCCATAAACACCCTATCCTCCCAATCGCTGTAGTCAGCAACTTGTCCCTGGACGTTAAAAGACTTGAAGGGTTCATCGATTACGTGAAGCAGGACAACTTCGCCGTCGGAACGTTTGGCGATGCCGGTGGCCACCTGGGCAGCCCATTGCGCGGGCCTGGAAAAATCGGTTGGTACAAGAATTCTTTTCATGATATTTTCAATTAGGATGTGGCACGATAATTAGCGGCACGCTCACGTTTGCCATCAGGTCATCGAGTTGTTCACGGTTACCCGGTCGCCTTTCTATAACCAAAAATCGCACGGGGCGCGTTTTTGTATAAAATTCCACGCGGTCCGAGACAAAACCGACCTCGGCCTTGAAATCATATGGCACCCCCTGCCCCTTTAACAATTCATTTTCGAGATCCGCGAACCGCGTCATTGCCTCCTTCTCGATACTTCGCTTCAACGCAATGGCCTGACCGTTTGCGTGATTCAGCCGGTAGACGTAAAGGATAGTCAAATGGCTGTTCAATTGCCTGGCCAGGTCAGCAGCCCAACGCACGGTTTCCCGTGAAGCATCTGAAAAATCTATAGCGCACAGAATATCGCCAGACATAGCCTTCTTTGATAACAAATTCTCCACCGTACGAAACTAACCCGGATGAAGCGGGAAAGAGCCGATTTTGCTCATCCGAAAACCTGACTTTTGTCACCTGTTAATGTTTTGTCTAAATTGCTCGCGGCCATGCATTCACGTCAGGACATCCCCGCTATCGGAAACGACGCCTTCCGCGAGATCTTTTACAGTATGTCGGAGGGTATTGTCATTGTCGATACCCAGGGGCAAATTATCGTGGCCAACCCGACGGCGGAACAAATGTTCGGGTACGTCAGCGGAGAATTGACCGGGCTCGCCCTGGAGTCACTCCTCCCTGAACGCTACCGAAGAGGTCACATTACTTTCCGGCATGCCTTTCATAACAACCCGCAACCGAGGCGAATGGGCTACGGACGAGATCTCACCGCGCTGCGAAAGGACGGCACGGAAATCCCGGTGGAGATCAGCCTGAGTTATACCCGCGTCAAAGAGCAGCTTCTGATCATGGCATTCATCAGCGATATTTCTCAACGCAAGAAGGCAGAAGATGCATTGCGCCGAAGTGAAGAACAGTTGATCATCTACGCGGCCGAATTGGAAAAGAAAGTCCATATGCGCACCGAAGCCTTGAACAATTCGGTGGCCCGTTTGGAGGAGGAGGTCAAGGAACGAAAAAAAGCCGAGGAAGAAGCGCGCAAAGCCCTCGAAAAAGAAAGGGAACTGAATGAACTTAAGACAAAGTTTGTTTCGATCGCTTCGCACGAGTTCCGCACTCCCTTAAGTACGGTATTGAGTTCGGCATCCCTGATCACCCAATACAACGAAAAGGGTGATTCAGAGAAAATAAACCGCCACGTCGCGCGTATAAAGTCTTCCGTTCATCACTTGACGGCAATCCTCAACGACTTCCTGTCGCTGGGCAAACTTGAAGAAGGAAAAATAGATGTCGTTTACGAGGCGTTCGCCATTGACGAATTTCTTGAAGAAGTACGTGAGCAGATTAGCGCCATGCTAAAGGATGGACAGGAGTTGATCATTGACTGTGACATTGAAACAAAAATCATTCGATCCGACCCGCGGATGCTGCGAAACATCTTCTATAACCTGATTTCGAACGCAAGCAAATATTCAGATCCGAACAAAAAGATTTATATTGAATGCCGGGAAACGGGCAACCAGGTAAGGTTCGGTATCCGCGATGAGGGTATCGGGATCCCATTGGAAGATCAGCGCCACATGTTCGAACGGTTCTTCAGGGCCAGCAATGCCGGCAATATACAAGGAACGGGGCTAGGACTGAACATCGTCAGACGCTACGTCGAACTTCTCGAAGGAACGATATCATTTGCCAGCGAACCGGGTGTCGGTACCACCTTCGTGATCCAGCTACCCATAGGGCTCGAAAAAACCTAGACGAATGCATTTCAAATATATTTATGAGTAAGATCCTGTTAATCGAAGACAACCCGGAAGTTCGGGAAAACACCGCCGAAATCCTTGAATTAGCCGGTTATGAGGTTCTTGCCGCCCCCAACGGAAAGGCCGGGGTAGAACTCGCTCAGAAAGAAACCCCGGATCTCATCATCTGTGATATAATGATGCCAGAACTCGACGGTTACGGCGTACTCCACATATTGAGTAAGAAGCCGGAAACCGCCAGCATTCCTTTCATCTTCCTTACCGCGAAAACGGAAAAGTCCGACATCCGGAAAGGGATGAATCTCGGGGCAGACGACTACCTGACCAAACCATTCGATGATACGGATTTGCTCAACGCAATCGAAGCCCGCCTTCGCAAAAACGCCATCCTGCAGAAACAATACGAAGCGACCCCCGAAGGACTCGACAACTTTATGCGGGATGCCGGTCATGCGCTCAATTTGAAAGAATTGGGTAAGGACCGAAAATCCAAGACTTACAAAAAGAAGACAGAAATATTTGCTGAGGGCGATACTCCGTTGAACGTCTATTTTGTGAAATCAGGAACCGTAAAGCTCTTTAAGTCGCACCAGGACGGAAAGGAATTTATTACGGCTATTTGCAACTCGAACGACTTCTTCGGATACGAAGCTATCCTGGAAAACACGCCATACAACGAATCGGCTGTTGCCATGCAGGACACGGAACTGATTATCATCTCACGACAGGACTTTATGGCCTTGTTGCAGGCGCCCGACGTATCGAGAGTGTTCATTTCCCTGCTCTGCAAAAAAATCTCTGAAAAGGAACAACAACTTCTTCACCTCGCATATAACTCCGTACGACAACGCACAGCCGAATCACTACTGAAAGTGTCACAGCTGAAGGACACACACGAACACATCTCTATCTCGCGCGACGACCTGGCGAAAATGGTGGGAACCGCAGCGGAGTCTGTCATCCGCGTACTTTCAGACTTCAAGGATGAAGGTTTGATCGAGATCGAGAGCGGCAAGATCAGGATACTGTCCGCGGAGAAGTTGGAGAAGGTCGTCCGGTGGAACGTCGCCCGCTGATTTACTGGCAAAGGACTTCAATAATACTGCCCCCCTGCTCCCGGGCTTCGTGGCTCGCCATCATAAATACACGAGCAATCAATAGCAAACCGGTGCCGGCCATCAACACACTGCTCAAATGCGACATGCTGATTTGAAGCCGGCGTGTGAGATACACCAGCACCGACGTCACGCCGAGCATTGCCGGCAATGTACCTGTCCCGAAAAGGATCATGAAATTGAATCCATCCAATGGACCCCGCAGCGAAATACAATAGGTTAACGCCACGAACGACAACCCACAAGGCAAAAATCCATTCAACGCACCTAATGCAAAGACAGATGCACGGCTTCGCTTCTTGAGTAATGATCCAAATAATTCTTTGAAGCCAATCGTACCTTTGTTCAATACGGTCGTTACGCCTTGTATCCTGATTGCACCAAATCCAAAAACTCCTACGACCACCAACATCGCGCCCACGGCGATGGAAAGTATGTTCTGATATTGACCGATGGGTAACAGGAGACCGACTCCGCTGAATAGAGCACCTAACAAGCCATACGTGAATATCCGCCCCGCGTTATAGATGATCCGGTTCAAAAGCGCTGACGGCGTTAATGTGGTCACGGCAAAGGCCAGAGGACTGCACATCGCTGCACAATGAACACTCCCCGCAAGTCCCAGGACCAAAGCCGTTATCCACATATCACCTGTAAACCACTTTCTCCAAGTAATAAGGTTTGCCCTGCATTGTCCAGGACAAGCGTGCGCGGTACATTCCAGGCTCCAGTGTGCTTATATCAAACAGCTGCTGTGAACGGCGGGCAGCGCTGAGTACAAACCGGCGGTCACGCTTCTCTGTGCTAGGCGAAAACAAGAGCAGTTCAGCGTTCTCCATTTCAGCGATCCTTTCAAAATCAACCTTCAACAGGTAATGCTCAACAATCTCGATCTGCGGAGGACTCGGAAGAGCGCTGGCATTGAAAGCCGCCACCAGATTTTCCTGGAATACACCTTCCTGCTGATAGTAGTCACGCGTGACCAGGCTGATATCCTGCCGCATACAAATCGTCACCAGGGTGGCAATGAACGCTGCAAACAACGTCATCGCGACAACGATTGATTTTCCCCAACTCATAACTTATCGTTTTGCGTCCGAGGCCTTTCTAACCGGGCCAATGAATTTTACCTTAACGGTTTCAAGTTTCCTTTCCCCGTCATAAACGCCCACATATATCTCCGTTCGAGCATTTGTAATTTCCTTTTCGGGAACACGAACAAAAAACACGCGCTTCAAAAGCCCCCCTGCCGGGATCACCAATTCCTTGACGTCCGCCTGATCAAGTTTCGCGTATGACGGTGACTCCACTTTTACCGAAACCGCAATGTCTTCGTACGTTTTGTTCAAGAATTCGAAGTGATAGAGATTCGTGATGAGCCCATCTTCACTTCGTTGATACAATGTTCCCGGTACCTTCAACACCGTGGTCTTGACATCCGACCGTGTCGACAGGGAAAAAGCGAGAACGCCCATCAGGCCAATAAGAATTACCGTATAACCGATAACCCTTGGCGTCATTAGTTTTTGAATGCCATCCTTAATCGAATTGTAGGAGGCATACCTTATAAGTCCTCCAGGTTTGCCGATCTTGATCATCACATCATTGCACGCGTCGATACAGGCGGTACAATTGACGCATTCCAGCTGTGTTCCATTCCGAATGTCGATCCCAGTCGGACAAACATGAACGCACAGCTTACAGTCGATGCAGTCGCCTTGATTCAAACTAACGGTGCCTCCCCGCTTCAGGTGACCCCTCGGTTCTCCCCGTTTCCAATCATAGGCAACAACAATAGATTCCTTTCCCAATAAGACACCCTGAAGTCGGCCATAAGGGCAGACCGCGATGCAAGCCTGCTCGCGAAATAGTGCAAAAACAAAATAGAACACACCTGCGAACGTGACCAAGCCAGCAAACCCAGCAGGATTCGCCAGCGGCGAGCTCGTAATCAGGCGAGCGGTTTCCTCCAGGCCTACGATATAGGCCATCACCGTATGCGCGATCAG
>CAZIAG010000014.1:0-11461 GCA_964537375.1 uncultured Roseivirgaceae bacterium | reverse complement strand
CAGAAGGGAGATCGCGATGAAGATCGAATGTTTGATGCCTTTCTTGAATATTTTCTCACCATTCCAGGCCTGTTTCTTCAATCGGCGTTGCGCTGCAGCATCCCCTTCAATCCAATATTCAACCTTTCGGAACACCATCTCCATAAAGAGCGTCTGCGGACACATCCACCCGCACCACACGCGACCGAAAACGACCGTAAACAAAATGATAAACACGAAGAATGTGATAAGGCTGATGGCGAAGATGATGAAATCCTGCGGCCAAAACGGTTGTCCGAAAATGACGAACTCGCGTGCAAAGAAATTGAACAGGAGGAAGGGTCGTCCGTCGATTCGGATAAGTGGTCCGGCGAAAAGCAACCCCAACAAGACAATCGTCACAAGAATGCGCCAGCTATGAAGCCTGCCTTTAGGCTTCTTTGGATAAACCCACACCCTCTTGCCCTTGGCGTCAACGGTCGCGATACTGTCCCGAAACTCCTCCTCTCCCGTCAACAAGTCGCTGGTTATCTTTTCCATTTCATCTTTGACCACGCTCATAACGAGGCACGTTCTTCGGCGGCCTTGTCGCCAGTCTTCTGAACGCGCTCACCCTGTGGGGCTTTTGCATCGGGAGGGTTAGTCCCCTGCAGGCTCATGATAAAGTAGGTGACGTCGCGCATATCCGTGGGCTTGATGGATCGACCCCATGCCGGCATCCCCTTGTCGAGTACGCCATCCCGAATCGTGGTGAATATTTCCTTTGCTGACCCTCCGTGCAACCAGTACTCATCCGTGAGGTTTGGACCTATCGCATTCCCTCCACCGTCCGGACGATGACATGAACCGCAGTTGTTGTTGGTGAAGACCTTCTTTCCATTTTCAATAAGGGCAGGATCGTTGTTGAAATCCAGGGCGTCGAGATCGACCACCGCAGCAGGCTGTGTAACCTCGAACACGCGTCGCTGTTCTTCTGCACGCGCCACCTCGTTTTGATACTCCTCTTCGGAAAGAGGCAGCAGATCGTAAACGTGAAAGACCAGCAGGTACACAATACTCCAGGCTATGGTGCCGTAAAACAATGCTTTCCACCAGGGCGGCAGGTGATTATCCAACTCCCGAATCCCATCATACTCGTGGTCGAGTTCGATGTCGCGCTCCTTTTCAACCGGCACAGAAGCATTGACCTTGTCCCACCATTTCGCCAAAATACTTTTCGGTGCCACATACGGCACGCCTGCCTTCGCGGCCTTTTCGCGTGCCAATTGCTCAGTGAGCACCCTCAACACCTTAAACACCTGTCGGGCTACCATCAAGATCAGGATAACCACGACCACCATCAACGCACCAACGACATAAAGTGGCATAAGGGGATGGTTGATCGGATCGGCCCAGAAGTTGTCGGAAGTCGGTTGCGCATGAACCGCTGTCGCAGCAACACTTGTAAATACTGTTAAAACGGCGTTTCTCATGGGACCAGCGTTTTCTGATTATTTATATTTTGCTCCTCGCATTTCCCTTCTACCGGAAGCTCCTCCATCCGTTTGATATATTCCTTATCGGCGGTAATCACCCACCAAAGAAGACAGACAAAAAACAGGAAAAAGATCACGAACGAAATCATCGGCCAGATGGCGATGTCCTCGATTCCCTGGAGCACTTGCTTGTACATAGCCTGATTATTTATTGTCAGCAGTTTTTACTTCTTTGATATCTTTACCAAGGCGTTGCAGGTACGCGATCAGGGCAATGATTTCGGTATCCGACGCGACCTCAATGCCATCCGCCTTGAGGGATGACGCAATCTCCTCCGCTTGTCGTGTCAGGTCGTCGTTAGCCACTCGTTCAAAGCCTTCCTCATAAGGCACACCCACTGCGCGAAGCGCCCTGATCTTCCTGGCCGTTTCCCCGAAGTCAATCGTCTGTTCAAACAACCACGGGTACGCAGGCATGATGGAGCCAGTCGATACCGCGTCAGGGGCCAGCATGTGGTTGTAGTGCCAGGTATTCGAATACTTTCCACCGACGCGTGCCAGGTCCGGCCCGGTACGTTTCGAACCCCAGAGGAACGGATGGTCATAAACAAACTCACCGGACTTTGAATATTCACCGTAGCGCTCCGTTTCTGAACGGAACGGTCTGACCATTTGCGTGTGGCAGCTCACACAACCCTCGCGGATATAAATGTCGCGGCCGTGCAACTCCAATGGCGTGTACGGTTTGACAGAACTGATCGTCGGCACATTGGACTTGACCAGGAACGTCGGTACCATTTCAATGATTCCCCCGATGAGAATCGCGATCAGGGTAAGCACCGTAAAGAGAGCCGGCTTGCTCTCAAGAACGCGATGATGCCACCCTCCCGACCGGACCGTAACGTATTCCTGTTTTGTAAGAGGTGCGGCCTCTGCTTCTTCATTAGGTTGAAATGTTCCCCTGTACGCCGTCTTCACCAGGTTGTAAGTCATCATGATCGCGCCTATCAAATAGAGACCACCACCGATTGCGCGCAACGCATGCATCGGGAGAATGGCGACCGTGGTTTCCAGAAAGTTCTTATAAACCAGCAGGCCCTCCGGGCTGAACTCCTTCCACATCAGACTTTGTACCAGCCCCGAAACATACATCGGCAAGGCGTAGAAGATGATTCCAAGCGTACCCAACCAGAAGTGAGTGTTCGCGAGTTTGGTCGAATAAAGCTTCGTATTCCACATCCGCGGAATCGCCCAATAGAGCATAGCGAAGGTGAGGAATCCATTCCATCCCAATCCGCCGACGTGAACGTGCGCGATGATCCAGTCGCTGAAGTGAGCGATGGCATTCACATTCTTCAGCGAAAGAAGTGGACCTTCCAGGGTAGCCATTCCGTATGCAGTTACCGCCACCACCATAAACTTGAGGACAGGATCTTCCCGAACACGATCCCACGCACCACGAAGCGTCAGCAATCCATTCAGCATCCCTCCCCAGGACGGAGCAATCAGCATGATGGAGAAGACCGTTCCCAACGACTGAGCCCAATCCGGCAGCGACGTATACAACAGGTGGTGTGGTCCAGCCCAGATGTAAATGAAGATCAACGACCAAAAGTGGATGATCGACAACTTGTAAGAATACACAGGCCGGTTGGCCGCCTTGGGCAGGAAGTAATACATCAACCCCAGGAAGGGCGTCGTAAGGAAAAAAGCAACAGCATTGTGACCATACCACCACTGCACCAGGGCATCCTGCACGCCGGCATACCAGGAATAGCTCTTGAAAAAGTTTACAGGCATCTCGAAAGAGTTCACCACATGTAGCACGGCAACCGTTACGAACGTGGCGATATAAAACCATATCGCGACATACATGTGGCGTTCGCGTCTTCGCAGAATCGTTCCGATCATATTCCAGCCGAAGACAACCCAGATCACCGTGATGGCAATGTCGATGGGCCATTCCAGTTCGGCGTATTCCTTTGAAGTGGTTAATCCCAGCGGAAGGGTAATCGCCGCCGCCACGATAATGGACTGCCATCCCCAGAAATGTATCCAGCTCAGTAGGTCGCTGTACATCCGTGTCTTAAGGAGTCGCTGCATCGAGTAATAGATGCCGGCAAACATGGCATTACCCACGAAGGCAAAGATGATTGCGTTCGTGTGCAATGGCCGAATGCGACCGAAAGTCGTGTACTGAAGGTCAAAATTAAAGACCGGGTAGATCAACTGGATCGCCGCCGTAAGACCGACAAGCATACCAACCAACCCAAAGACTACCGTGGCAATTATAAACGCCTTTACAATCTTGTTGTCGTAGCTGAATTTTTCGAGTTCCATACGCGTGCGCTCAGGGGTACGATTATTTTTCGGGAATAAAAGTAGAGCGCCGCTTAACCCTCAATTATGACCGCGATCATAACCGGCACTGATTTCTGTCAGTACCAGAGGTATCGGTTGCAAGGCAAGCTCTTTATCTAAATCTAAGGATCGCCTGGGCCGGCGAATACCCACGGCCAAGGTAACCAACAGACAGGGCAGACTTAAAACTTACGCATTGAGCTGAGCCTCAAGTTGAATGGCTTTCGAAAAGAGGATGTTGTTTTCCAGATGGATGTGACGATGCAGGTCGTCGCGGAACTCCTTTAATAATGCATAGGTTACCCGATATGTGTTACAGGCGTCCTCCGGGGCCGTAAAGTTTCCGCTCAGTCTTTCAATAAGATCGATTTTCTGCCCTTCGTCAGCATGTTCCGCCGTCAATTGCTTTACCGGGCTGTTGATTGACTTGAAAAGCGGCGACGAGGCAGCAGTTCCGTCTTGCCTTGCACGGACCATCCGACGGATATAGGGAAACACCATAAACTCTTCCTTTTTCATATGCATCGCGAGGTCGCTGGCAATGTCGCGAAACACGTCATTGATCCGCAACAACTCAGGGTGCCGATGGCCATACACGTTGCAAACCTTCTCCAGGTATTGCATGATGATCGGGGATTTCTCTTCGACGTACGCGTGATGCTTGTTTTGAATATGATCCACCAGGGTGTCGAGTGGCCAGTCAATCGGGTTGGCCGGGTCTTGCGTATTGTCCACGCCATTCAATGCCCCAATTACTTCGACGACGTCAATGCCACGCTGCGTACATGCATCCGAAAGCGTTCGATTTCCCTGACAGCAATAATCCAAACCGTAACGATCAAATACGGCTGCTGTCCTGTAGTTTTTCGAAACGATTTCACCCAGGGGGGTGTCATCCAGTGCATCCATAATCTTATAATTTAAGGGAAGACATTCTTTCATTAATACGGTTGTACATCGAATGGGCCATGATGCGGGCGCGGTTCTTTGCATCCTGAACAGTTGGTCCCTCGAAGTGTTTATCTAACGTTTCGTAAAACAGATCCAGCCACCGTTCAAAATGACTTGCACGCACCGCCAGCTTCACGTGCTTCATAAGCGGATTGCCAGCGTACTCTCTCACCCCGAAAAGTACCGCATTCCAGAAGCGGTACATGATTTGCAAATGGGTACCCCAGTCGGTGATATGTTCGTCGAAGATCGGCCCCAGCAGTTCATCCCTCCTCACCCTGGAATAAAATGAATCGACGAACAGTCGGATGTCATCAATGCCTTCAATGTCTCTTTTCATACCCTTAGAAATAGGTTATGGTGTAGTAGGCCGCCCACGCAAAAAAGACAATTAGCGCCGCCCAAATCCACGAAGGGATACTTCTGGGCGTCTCACTGCCCTCAATCAAAAAACGGTTCTGATTGCCGCGACCATAGGCATTCACCATGATCGGCAGTACTCCCTCCACCACGGCATCCTCCTTGATCCCTTCTACGGCGATAGAAGGACCATTGCGAACGACAAATGGAATTCGCCTTATTCCCTCCCTGCCGGCAGGATCTTTTCCCAGGATCGTTAATGTATGTTCTCCATCGGGTAGCCGTCGGGTGTCCAATTCAAAATTCACCGGGGCCTCCAGCTCGGCAAAGGGCTCTGGATCATCATCCATAAACAACTTCACAATGCTCTTTTCAGCCTTCATGACTCCTCGTTAAAAATTGAATATTTGATGTGATCCTTTCCTTGTTCGCCGGGATACAAAAGCCACCGAATTGAGAACACCAGCGCCGCAACAACAACGATGGTCGTAGCGATTACGATGACATAATCCCAGCTGCTATCGGGTCCCGCCCCATGCGCCACTGACTTAAGCACTTTTGGTTGTTGACGGGAACAAACGTCGCAGGCAAAGGAGACAACCGTTACAAAAAGCGACGATATTAATAAAACACCGTACTTCATATTCAAAGATTTGTTTCCACCTCAAGCATTCTCAGGATCTCGCGCACCTCATCTGCACTGACCGGTCGCGCATTGTTTCCCCAACTTGATCGTTCATGATTCACAATGGCTGCAATCTCTTCGGCCGTAAGACCGTTCAAAACTCCGATGGGAGGCATTTCCCCGAACGCGTCACTTGCGTTGTAACCTTTTATAATTACTTCGACAAGCAGGCTCGGATCTTCATCCGTTACGATCTTGCTGCCTTTTAATGAAGGAAACGCTCCGGGCAAACCTTCTCCATTTGCCTGGTGACACGCCTGACAATTGTTTGCATAAAGGGTCGCTCCGTCCAGGGCAGCATCTCCTGCCACCTCCTGCCCGGCATCACCGGCCGTTGGTGTGCGCTCCCCTTTCTTATAGAGAAACTCAGGCGCCGATGCCAGTTCAACCTGCTTCAGCGACTGCAGGTAGGCAACCAATTTCAGCGCCTTATCCGATGCAACCACCACGGTTCCCTTTTCCTCCAGAAAAGATTCGGGAATGCTGACAACGATATCTGTCGGATCAGCCTTTGACTTGTGCTCAAATAGCCAGGGGTACGCAGGCATAACGGATGCCTTCACCACTGCCCTTGGGTTGTATAGATGCAGAAGGTGCCAGTCACGACTTGGCAATCGTGCGCCGACGTTGGTAAGGTCTGGTCCAGTCCGTTCCGTCCCCATCAACGTGGAAGTATTCATCCACCAATTCATTCGGTCGTGAATTGCGTAGTCGGCAGCGACCCCTGGTCGTGCGCCCCACACCCGATCCATAGCCACGTTTCTCACTTGCTGGGTGTGGCAGGCTACACAACCGTTTTCTATATAAACGTACTTCCCCTCGAGAACGTCACCTGATAATTCGACAGCACCCGGAAGCGGTGCATTGTTTCGCTGATTGCTTATGGCTGGCAGGATCACAACAAACAGCGAAAGCACGACGAAGAATGCTGTTGCCAGTCCGAAAAGCCTTTTATGATCGTTGAAAACTCCCATATCCCCTTGTATTAGGCAATTTCTTTGAGCTCCTTGAGTTTTGTGATCGCCAGTGCTTCCACATCCGCAGCCGGCCGCGATACCATTCGATAAAAATTGAAAGCAAAGACAAGATGCGCTACCCACATCAACGTACCGCCTATTGCGCGCCACAACCAATAAGGCGCCATCAGTTTAACACTCTCAATAAAGGGAGACCCTTCCATCCAGGTGACGCCTTTTAACGTGCCACCAATCATAAGTGGAATCGTATAAAACAACAGTCCGATCAATGCAAGCCAGAAATGCACACCTACCGCTGTATGGGAAGGTTCGCGCCCCGTGATCCTCGGCAAAAGGGCATAAGTACTCCCCCACAGCAGAAACGCGATAATGCCGTACATGGTTAGATGAGAATGAGCAACCGTGAAATCGGTAAAATGCCAGACCAGGTTGGTGTAACGAAACGCCTCGGCGGTACCCTGGTATGAACCGGTAAAATAGAACACAATTCCAACCAGAAAGAATGGCAAAACATAACTGTTGCTCAATTGTGACCAACTTCCCCGGAAAGTCATCAGAAAATTGGCCGTCCCCGCGGTCACGGGTATGAGCATTCCCGCACTGCCGACAATCGCGACGGTTTGAAGCCACCACGGAATCGCGCTGAATACAAAGTGATGTGTGCCGATCAGGGTGTAAAAGAGTATCTGTGTCCAAAAGGCGAGAATACCCAGGCTATAGGAATAGATCGGCTTGTTCAGTTGCTGGGGCAAGAAATAATAGACCAAACCCAGGGTAAACAACATGAACCACATGCCAACACCCTGGTGCATATAATATCCCTGAACGATCGTTTCACCCAGACCTTTCTGCCACGAAGGCCAATACGCGATGAATGTGATTACAAGCGTAAAGATGATGGCAGAAACGATGTACCAGTTGGAAATGTAAATCTCCCGTGTCTTGCGCCGCCCAATCGTAATGAAGAAGTTCCTTAGCGTCAAGACCAACGCCGCTCCAAAGAGCACCATGAATGGCCATGGGTACTCACGGTATTCACCTCCCCCATTATTAAGACCCGCCATCAATCCGACACTACCGGCGACGACGGCCAGGTTGATAAGCCAAAGCGAAATGTACCCAATCCTAATGCTGGCCAACTTCGTATTGCTGACGATCGGTAACACATAATACGCTAGTCCCAGCATCGCGAGTGACGACCAACCCCAGAACACAGCATTGGTGTGAACGGGGCGAAGCTTGCCAAAGCTCAACCAATCAACGTGGTCAACATCAGGCGCTACGAACTTTATTCCCAAATACTCCCCAACGGTTGTTCCGAAGATTAGCCAAAACGTGGCACAACCGAGGTACCAGATCACCAGTTGTCCGAGCGCAGGGTCCACCTTACTCTTGAACTCTCCTTTCACTTTCGGCGCGACGAACCTGATCGGAGAACGCTCCCTGATCGGCCTGATGAGCCCGTGCCTATGTTGCGCAGCCTGCGGATAGCCAGACTCACCGTTTGTATGAAAACCAACAGGATCGCGGCGCCTTTCAATTGCCTCGTCGAGTGTTGCCTGGTCAAGGCCGGAAATGTAACCGGCCAGCGCCACTGCTTCGTCGTTAATACGCTTTAACCTTAGTCGCCTGACCAACCACCACGCCTTTGCCACGAGAAACGCCACGGCAAGCAACAACGGGATGAGGATCAACACAATTGTTATGATAATCCCGGGCTGCTCGATCAGTGTCCCATCGGCCGTTTGCCCGGCGGCAGATCCCATGGAACCGACCGTCAGGAATATCGCAAGTAGTGTCCCCTTCCCTTTATCACTATCTTTCTTCTTTCGCAGTTCTGTCAGCGAATGCAATGTCTCATCCTTTAGCGCGTCAATCGAATACTTGCTCGGGACTTCATGGCGATGCCGGAGAAATACGAACAGCTCCCGGACAATCCAGAACATGGCAGCAAGCGCTACGGCCACGGCTACAACCAGAATGATGAGGATTGCCCCTGTCTTCATAATATGAAATGGTTTATATATATTAAAAGACTTTTTTATCCTTTTTTTGTGTAAAAAATTTTCCTATGCCCTTTTCAAGTACATAAGCCCCCGGTTCAATTCATCCGTAAATTCATCCACTCGCGTTGTTTCCAGCATTGCACGAATCTTATTTCTGATCAGTTTGAACTCATCGTGGATCGGGCAAGGCGCCTTCTCGTTGCAGCGCTTAAGACCCAGACCGCATCCCGTAAACAGATGATCACCGTCAACGACTTTCACGATATCGTATAAGGTCACGGTCCTTCCCCCTTCAAAGAAAAATCCGCCATTGGGTCCTTTCACCGACGAAAGTAGTCCGGTGCGTGCCAGGTCCTGGAGTATCTTGGCAAGAAATGGTTCCGGCGAATCGATGCCTTGTGATATCTCCTTGATACCAACTCGTTTTCCCCCGGCTCCCTTTTGGGCAATGTAAACCATGGCCCGAATCGCGTATTCACAGGCTTTCGAAAACATTCGACGACTATCAATATAGACGCAAATTTACATGGAATCGGTAATATAAAAAGAGTTAAACCTCTTTTTTTTGAACTGCGCCCCGGACACCCACGAGCTTCCGGGCACGAATTGCAATCAAGGCAGCGGGCAACAGCAGTCAGCGCTTCGATCAAAACGAATGTCGAACGGCAATGCTCGCGGAAAAACCGGGCGCGTATCGGCTAAACGTACGGTCGGCTGCGTGGTAGCCCGAATACACTTCCTCACGAACATCGTTTAACAGGTTTGCGGCGTTGACGATCAGGGAGGTACGCTTTTTCCGACCGAAGACCTTTGCAATGTTCAGGTTCAAACTGTGAAACGTACTCACATAAACATCAGGAAATATGCCCGTACCCACGATCGAAAGCGTCGGCCCCTTTACATGGTAATAAATACCTGCTTCCATTCCCTTCTCAGGACGGGCGTAAAGAATGCCAGCATTGATGATAAAGGGTGCCTGCCCCGCCATGCGTCTCGTTCGCGTAATCCGCTCGCCATCACGCTCGAAGGCCTTCCGTGCATTGTATTCGCGATCGGTCATTTCAATTGTGGATCGAACTGCAGTTACATTCCCGCTAATACTGAGGAATTTCAACTTGGGAAAGAGAAAGCCGAGATCCTTCCTAACCTCTAGTTCAAGTCCGTATACCCGTCCATCGCCGACATTGCGCGGCTGATACTCTGTGCTCGTCTGCTGCTCAGGAATTCTCACTAATTCGATGGGGTCCGAAAATGATTTATAAAACACACTAAGTGAGACCAGTTCACCGTTGTCCGGGAAGACCTCCCACCGGATATCCAGGTTATTAATCCTGGTCGACTCCAGTTTCCCGTTCCAATCCGGATAGGAAAAGAGGCCACCATTGAATATCCTGTTCGTCATAGGGTCAATGATCTGGGCAAACGACATCTCCTTGAACGAAGGCCGGGCAGTCGTTCTGGTCACGGAAAGACGCAAGTTCTGCGAATCATTGACCGCATAGATCAGATTCATGGAAGGGAAAAGGTCAAATGCATCCAACACCTTCGCATCGACGAGATTGTTGCCTGTACCCAGTGTGGCATAGGCAACGTCACGGCCCGTATGATACTGAACGTACTTTTCAAGTCGGAGTCCAATGACGCCTTTCAAACGGTCAAACGGCAGAAACTCGTTTGACACGTGGACCCCGGTGTTGTTCACAAATGAGTTGAATGCATTCGGATTCGGATCCGCGTTCCCGGACGTGTAATAGAAAGGTCCGTTTGGGAAAAGATTCTCTGGGATCAGTACACTATTTGCATCAGCGTCGTCAAATGTTGCGCCGCCGCCATTGGACTGCAGTTCAAAGCTAAGTATTTCGTAGTCCCGGTTCTTATGCACATGGCTTGCGCCAAATGCCAGCCGCGCCGGTCTTCCAAACAAAGAATAATCCAGGGTCGCATCGACTCCACCAGCCACGTTGAATTCATCGAGCCGACGCCAAATTCGAATAGGGTTTCCACCCGCACCCGCATCGAAGCGAATACGATTTGGTTCAATAGTGAAGGCCGTCCGGCGAATATCCGGATCGTGAATACCCGACACCGTGGGTGACACGCGCCAATTAACCTTCCAGCGATTATTCGGAATAGAATGATCCCCGCTCATCATCAGATTGGAGACATAGCGTTGCGTGAACTCAAGATTGTCGGAAACGGCATGATACCCCGACTGTCCGATAGCTTCCCCGTTATTGAGAATATTGAACCTTCCCGTCCTGCTTTCCCCATTTTGCAACCGCATAATCGTCACCTTATATTTTGAATGCTCCGTTTGGTAGGCAAAGCCTGCTGTCCCGCCCCAAAGAACAGCCTGCTCGCCCACTGATCCGGTCTGAATGGTAGCGTCGCGAAACTCGAATAACCCCGGATCAGGGAGCCGCTGGTACTCACCATAGACAACGTCTTCAAAGAAGCGTGTCTCGCTCTTGTAGTTCAAGGCAAAGATGTATCCCAGTTTGTGACCGTTGTCGAGGAAGTGCTGGTCGGCAATCGAAATTCCAAGGCCGTAGTCCATGAAGCTACGTTCACGTTCAGCGCCAAGCAAAGGGTTGAATTTTCTCAATAACGTATTTACTTGTTCCGGAGCGCTTCCGTTCGACGGAGAGGGTATTCTACCCTTACGCA